>JARRQB010000301.1:0-2775 GCA_037382265.1 Gammaproteobacteria bacterium
AAATCACCCCCCACCACGGCCCGGATCCGGGGTGGCCTCGACGGGAATCAATGCCGGGGCCGCATCCTGTCAGTGATCGCCCTAATGGAGCCACCCGAGATCGGGTTAATGGAGCCACCAGCACATGGCGTTTGAGGGGTCTCGAACTCGGTCAAGGATTGCCGGATTTTGGTGCTTTCGCAACCGTGGGTTTTCCGCCGTTCGGCATGGGGCGCGGTGCGCGGTAGCTGTCGCCGTCGAGCACGACGCGGTAGGCGTTGTGCCGCAGTCGATCGAGGGTGGCGGCGCCGAGCAACCGGTTCGGGAAGGCCTCGCCCCATTCGGCGAACTCCAGGTTGGAGGTGATGACGGTGGCGCCGCGCTCGTAGCGCTCGCCGATCAGGTCGTGCAGGTCCTCGTCCTGCTGGGGCCGCAGGGGCTTGAGGCCGAAGTCGTCGATGATCAGCAGGTCCACGCGGGCGATGCTCTGGAAGCGCCGCTCATAGGAGCCGGTGGCCCGCGCGGCGTTGAGGCTGCCGAGCAACTGGCTCTGGGTGGTGAACAACACATCGTGGCCGCGGCGGGCGGCGCAGTGGCCGAGCGCCTGGGCGAGGTGGCTCTTGCCGGTGCCGCAGGGGCCGGCGATCAGCACGGCGACCCGCTCCTCGATGAACCGGGCGGTGGCCAGATCCTGGATCAGGGCGCGGTTGATCTTGGGGTTGAAGTCAAAGTCGAAGTCCTCGAGGGTCTTGTGGGCGCGGAAGTTAGCGCGCCGCAGGCGGGTCTGCAGCTTCTTCTGCTCGCGTCGGGCGATCTCGTCGCCGACCAGCAGGGCGAGGAACTCGGGGTAGGCGAGCTTGTGTTCGATGGCCTCGCGGTTGCGGGCCTCGAGCGAGTCGAGGATACCGGACAGACGCAGCTGCTTGAGCATGGGGCTGAGTTCGGGCATGGGGTTCATGGCAGTCTCCTGTCAGTGGGTGAGTAGCGTGCGGGTGTTGCGGCAGAAGCGCCCGCCGCCGGTGTAGGCCTCGCTGAGTTGGTCGAAGGCCTGTTGGGGATCGGGTTGCTGGTCGAGGCCCCGTTCGAGGATGGTCTTGACCGAGCGGTAGCGGGGGTTGTCGAACGCGAGTGCGCGCCGGCAGGCGGCCTCCAGGCGCTGAGGGCCGTACGGCTTGGCGAGGCGGATCAGGCCCTGGGCGGCGCGCAGGTTCTCGAGCACCCGGTCGGCGAACAGCCGTTCGACCAGTGCCTGGCAGGCGGGACCGATGGCCTCGGCCTGGCGGCGGCACCACTGTGGATCGCGCAGCAGATGCGCCAGCGCCTCCGGCGGCATGTGGTCGGTGACCGTGGAGCGCTGGCCGGCGCGGAACAACCGCGGGTGGGTGGCCACCAGTTGATGATCGGCATACAGGCGCACGGTGGTCGCCGTGGCGCGCAGCCACAGATCTTGGCCGATACGCTGGAACGGCACCGAGTACAGGGCCTTGCGGAACTGCACGTGGGCATCCCGATGGACTTTCACCCGGGCCCAGCCGGCGGGCTCGGGCGGAACGTCGGGCAGCGCCCGCAGCATCGGCTGCTCAACCCGGGCGAACAGATCGAGGGGCCGCTGCTGGGTGGTGCCGTGCACCCGGTTGCCGGCGGTGCCGAGGACCCAGTCGGTCAACTGCCGGTTGGCATCGCGCAGGTGGCGGAAGGTGCGCAGTGGCAGGAAGCGGCGCTTGATGTACTTCACGCCCGCCTCGACCCGGCCCTTCTTCTGCGGCTCGCGCGGCGGGCACGGATCGATCCGAAAGCCGTAGCCCTCGGCGTACTCGGCATAGGCGCGCTGCACCTGGGGGTCGCGGTGGCAGGCACGCACGATGGCGCACTTGGCGTTGTCGATCGTGACCTTGGCCGGCACGCCGCCGAAGAACTCGAACGCCCGGCGGTGGCAGGCGAGCCAGGTCTCCACGTCCTGGTGGCGGATCAACTCGGCGTACTGGTGCCGGCTGTGGCACAGGGTCATGACGAAGACCCAGCTCTTGCACAGCTCGCCGGTGCGCTCGTCGGCGATCAGTGGGCCGGCGCCGAAGTCCACCTGGGCGGCCTCGCCGGGGGCAAAGTCCAAAATCACCGTCGCCTTGGGCGTACGGCGCTCGAGACCCTGCAGGAAGCGGCGCACCGCCGAGTAGCTGCCGGCAAAGCCGTGGTTGCGCACCAGGGCATCAAAGATGGTCGTGCCCTGCACCCCGGCCTCGTGCCAGGCAAGGACCTGCGCGCGGAAGGGCTCGACCCGCGAGGCCGGTCCCGCCTCGCGCGGTGGCTTGGCCAGAACACCCGCCAGCGCCGCGTCCTCGGGCAGCGGGCGGTCAGGATCCAGCCAGCCGTGCTCGGTCGCCGTGGCCCGCAGCGCCGCCGCCTTGCGCCGCCCCATCAGCCGACTGCGCGCGATCTCGCGGTCGGTATCACCCTGGCGCATCCGCACCAGGACTTGTCGGTACTCGTACATCTCGAACCTCCGATTGGCCATCGCCACCCCCGCCGGCAAAAGCCGACGAAGGTAGCAAGCTCAAAGGAAAGTTCGAGACCCCTCAGCCTGGCAGGTGGCTCGATAAACCCGATCCGGCACCGGCTCCATTAACCCGATCACGGGGTGGCTCCAATAACCCGATCATCCGATGGCCTCATTAACCCGATCCCGCAATGGCTCCATAGTGGCGATCGCTGACAGCCACCCTATTAGCCAGAGCTGAACCCGGATGAACTGGCGGGGGAGCGTCATCAAGGGCCACTTCTCCGGTCGCACCCGCGTCG
>JARRQB010000302.1:0-2773 GCA_037382265.1 Gammaproteobacteria bacterium
ATACCTAGGTACTCGGCAAAATTCACGTTGCCCGTGGCATAGGCAAATATGCCGAGGGCCCCGCCGATCAAAACCGTGGGCATGATGGCCAGGCCGTCCAGGCCGTCTGTCAGATTGACCGCGTTGCTGGATCCGACGATGACGAAATAGGTCAGCACCACATAGAAGATGCCGAGGGGGATCATGACGTCCTTGAAGAAAGGCACCAGCAACGAGGTCTCGATAGCCTGTTCTCCGGCGCTGGCGTAGAGCACCACAGCCGCGGCGAGGCCGGCGACGGACTGCCAGAGATACTTCCACCGGGCAGCGAGACCGCGGCTGTCACGCAGCACCAGCTTTCGGTAATCGTCGATAAAGCCGATGGTGCCGAATGCGAACGTGACCAGTAGCACGATCCAGACAAAACGGTTCGCGGGATCGGCCCACAGCAGGGTGCTGATCACGATGGCCACCAGGATCAGGGTCCCGCCCATGGTCGGAGTGCCCGCCTTGGGAAGGTGGCTCTCCGGCCCGTAGTCCCGCACGGTCTGGCCGATCTGGTGAAAGCTGAGACGACGTATCATCCACGGCCCCACGAGCAGGGAGATCAGGAGCGCGGTCAGCGCGCCCAGGATCGCCCGCATGGTGAGATATCCGAAGACATTGAAACCGGTCTCGAAGCGGGTGAGGAATTCGGTCAGGTAGAGCAGCATGTTCTAGCGTGCCCCCCCGGCGGTCTGTGCCGCGACGGGTTCTGTCAACGCCTCCACGACCCGTTCCATGGCGGTCGAGCGCGATCCCTTCACCAACAGGTTGACGTTGCCGTGCAGCAGCGGTCGCAGGGCCTGGACCAGATCCTCCGCATCGGGATAGTTCTCGGCTCCGGCGCCGAAACCCGCGGCAATTTCGCCTGCCAGCTCCCCGACCGTAAAGAGCCTTTCGACCCCGACCGATCGTGCGTACTCGCCGATCTCCCGGTGCAGCCGGCCAGCGCGCTCCCCCAGCTCCCCCAGGTCCGCCAGTACGGCCCAGGCACTTCCCTCGAGTCCGCAGAGATAATCCAGGGCCGCTCTCACCGCGCCGGGGTTGGCGTTGTAGGTATCGTCGATGATGCGGCAACCCGCCACGCCGCGAACAAGCTGCATTCTGCCCGCCACGCCGGGGGTCTTGGCCAGACCCGAGCAGATATCCTGCAGTGACGCACCCGCTTCCGCGGCAGCTGCCGCCGCTGCCAGCGCGTTCATCACGTTGTGCCGGCCCGCCAGGGGAACCGATACCTGCGCCTCTCCGAGAGGACAGACCAGGCGGAAATTCACCTGGGCGCCGCCTTCCGCATCCACCCGCAGGTCCCTGGCCGTGTAATCGGCGCCGGGCCCGAGACCGAAGTACACCACGCGGCCGGCGCCTGCCGTTTTTCGCCAGAACGCGGCGTAGCAGTCGTCGGCGTTGATCACCGCCACGCCTTCCTCCGGGAGGCCCTGGAAAAGCTCTCCTTTCCCGCGGGCTACGCCCTCGATGGAACCGAATCCTTCCAGGTGCGCGTCGCCCGCGAGAGTGACCACGCCGATAGACGGTTTGGCCATGGCCGTAAGGCGGTCGATCTCGCCCTGATGGTTCGCCCCCATTTCGATGACGGCGGCCCGATGACGGGAGTCGAGACCGAACAGCGTCAGGGGAACCCCAATCTCGTTATTCAGGTTGCCGAGGGTGACCAGCGTCACTCGACTCTCCGACAGGATTGCGGCAGTCATTTCCTTGACCGTCGTCTTGCCTGCGCTACCCGTGATCCCGATAACGGGGATCTGGAAACGCGCCCGCCAATCGGCGGCCAGCTCGCCCAGCGCGCGAAGTGTATTGGGGACCCGGACACAGGAGAGTGCCTCGGAGTTCGTGCGGGACACCACGGCACCGGCTGCTCCGCAATCCGCAGCGTCTTTCAGAAACTCGTGGCCGTCGAAACGGGGTCCCACCAGCGCGAAGAAGAGCTGACCGGACTCCAGCCTTCGGCTGTCGGTGCTGACACCGCGGAACTCACCGTCGCCGCCGGTCAGTTCGCCTCGCAGGAGGGTGGCGACCTCGCGCAGGGTGCCGGTGATCATGCCGCACCCCCTGTCAGACTGTCTGCCACATCCCGGTCGCTGTAACGGCGGCGTTCTGCGCCGACGATCTGATAATCCTCGTGGCCCTTGCCGGCCACCAGCACCACATCCCCTTCTCCGGACTGATCATAGGCCGAGCGGATCGCGGCTTCCCGGTCCCGAATGACCGCCGGCCGCGTTTTCATTCCCGCGAGAATGTCTTCGACAATACGCCCGCCGTCCTCGGACCGCGGGTTGTCGTAGGTGAGGATGACGACGTCCGCCAGCTCTTCTGCCACCCGCCCCATCTCGGGTCGCTTGCCCCTGTCCCGGTCGCCGCCGCAGCCGAAGATCACCGTCAGGCGTCCGCGGCAGTGCAGCCGAAGCGCCCTCAGGGCCTTTTCAAGGGCATCGGGGGTGTGGGCGTAGTCCACCACCAGCGACGGGCCCGTGAATTCCGCGCTGCGGAAAATTTCCATCCGTCCGGGAGGCGCCGATACCTGCGACAGGGCCGAGCAGGCCTGCTCCGCGGCCACGTCCATCACGAGGAGCACGGCCAGCGCCAGGGCCAGGTTGTCCGCATTGAATCGCCCGACGAGACGCGACGGGATTTCCAATTTGCCCCAGTCGCCATCGAAGCGCACCGTCATGCCGCCGGGTTCGGCAAGAACTTCCCGCAGCACCAGGTTCCTGTCAGCTGCGGACTGAAAGCAGCT
>JARRQB010000303.1:0-498 GCA_037382265.1 Gammaproteobacteria bacterium
GCCGGCACCTACCGCAAGATGCACATCCCCGACGATCCGGGCTATTACGAAAAATTCTACTTCACGCCGGGCGATCTGGGTTTCACGCCCGTCGACACCTCACTCGGGCGCCTGGGCGTGCTCGTGTGCTGGGACCAGTGGTTTCCCGAGGCGGCCCGTCTGATGGCCCTGGCCGGCGCCGAGCTGCTGCTCTACCCCACCGCCATCGGCTGGGACCCGCGTGACGAGGCGGCCGAACGCGAACGCCAGCGCGCGTCGTGGCTGATCGTCCAGCGCGCCCACGCCGTCGCCAACGGCCTGCCGGTGCTTGCCTGCAACCGGGTCGGCCGCGAGGCTTCGCCCCGGGCGGACGAGCCGGGCATCGACTTCTGGGGCACGAGCTTCGCCTGCGGGCCGCAGGGCGAGTTCCTGGCCCGCGCCGGCGAGGCCGAACAGACCCTGCTGGTCGAGATCGACGGCGCCCGCACCGAGGCGGTGCGCCGCATCTGGCCGTTTCTG
>JARRQB010000303.1:505-3271 GCA_037382265.1 Gammaproteobacteria bacterium
GCCTCGGCGCCCGCTTCCTCGACCGCAATTAGCACACCGCGGCGCGGTTGACGCTGCAGGGCGCGACCTTATACTCGACCCCGACGAAGATCAGGAGGCTCTGATGAGCAACCCAGCGGAAGCCGTCGACACCGAAACCCATCTGGCCATGCGCTCGATCATCCAGCGCATCGCGACCGGCCCCGAGTTGTCCAAGGACATCAGCCGTGAGGAGGCCCACCTTGGCGCCCGGGCCATCCTCGACGAGAAGGTCGACCCGGTGCAGGCCGGCATCTTCTTCATCGCCCTGCGCATGAAGCGCGAGACCGAGGACGAAAACCGGGGGGTGCTCGACGCCATCCGCGAGGCGACCCACGGCGTGACCGCCGAGGTCGACGAGCTGATCGATATCGCCGATCCCTACGACGGCTACAACCGCAGCCTGCCCGCCTCGCCGTTCCTCGCGCCGCTGCTGGCCGAGTGCGGCGTCGCCGCGGTGAGCCACGGCCTGGATGCCGTCGGGCCAAAGTACGGGGTGACTCACCGCCACGTGCTCGAGGCCGCCGGGGTCCCGGTCGATCTGTCGACCCAGGCCGCCGCGGACCGGCTCGCCGACCCGGCGCTCGGCTGGAGCTACGTCGACCAGGCGCAGTTCTGCCCCAAGCTGCACGACCTGGTGCCCTTGCGCACCCTGATGATCAAGCGCCCGGTGCTGACCACCGTCGAGGTGCTGGCCAAGCCCATCGCCGGGCGCCGAAAGACCCACTTCATGACCGGCTACGTGCACAAGCCCTACCCGCCGGTCTACGCCATGCTGGCGCGCCACGTCGGCTTCGACTCGGCGCTGATCGTGCGCGGCGTGGAGGGCGGCGTGATCCCCTCGCTGCGCCAGGAGGGCAAGTACTTCTACTACCACGACCGCGGCGAGGAACAGGGCGTGGACCTCAACCCGGAGGCGATCGGCATTCGGCAGTCGGTGCGCGCCGTCCCGCTGCCGGAGGAACTGCCCAAGACGCTGCGCGAGGGCGACGAGATCGCGATCACCGTGGACACCCGGGCGACCGCCAAGGCTGCCGCCGCGGCGGGCATGGCCGCGCTGCGCGGCGAGCGCGGACCGACCTACGACTCGCTGGTCTACGGCGCGGCGCTGGTGTTGAACCACCTGGGCCGCCAGCCGACGCTCGCCGCCGCGGCGGACGCGGTGCGCGCGGTGCTCGACGCCGGCAAGGCGGCCGCACGGGTGCGTTGACCGGTATGGACGCACCCTACGTCGCCGTCGCCGTCGTCGGCGAACTCAAGCCCGGCCAGATGAAACCCTTCGCGGCCGGCGGCCGGCGGCTGCTGCTGGCCAACGCCGCGGGCACCTACTACGCGGTCGACGAGATGTGCAGCCACGAGGATTACTCGCTGTACCTCGGCTGCATCAAGGGCGGCCGCATCAAGTGCTCGCTGCACGGCAGCTACTTCGACCTCGCCACCGGCGCCGCGCTCGACGAGCCCGCCACCGAGGCGATTGGCACCTACCCGGTCAAGGTCGCCGAGGGCAAGGTCTGGGTCGATCCGACTTAGCCGAACCGGGGGCAGACATACGCGCGCGGGCGTTACGTTATACTTGCCGCGCCTTTCGATGGATAAGGGGGTGACGGTCGGGTTCGATCGGTCACCCACGATGTGCGCGACAGTGATGTCAATCGACCGCCAAGCGTCGAGCGTTGCTGCATTTTGGCTCCCAGTCTGGAGGTCCGTTCAATCATGAAACTGCTAGTCCCGCTGCTCTTCGCCTTCGCCCTCACCCTTGCCTGGCAGACGTCCGTCGTGGCCGATGAGCACGGCGGGGACGGATCAAAGCAAGAGCAAACCAAGCAGGGCGACACCAAAGACGGGTCGAAGACGCCCGCAGAAGAGCCCGACTGCGAGTAACACCGCTGTGAGCTGCGCGGACTGGCATCAGCAACGAGCTCAGGACGTCACCCGGCTCCACCGGGCCCGCGCGCATCCGCGTGTTCGTGACCAACGATGATCGAGGAGTGTCACCGATGAAGTTCAAGACCGTGGTCTTTACCGGCCTGCTGGCCTGCGCCCTCACCTTCAGCGGCGGACTCTTCGCCGAGAACCTGACCGTCGGCATCACGCCTGACCTGAAAAAGCTCCAGGGCGAGGTGAACGGCACGCCGATCACTATCATGCGCAACCAGGACCAGAAGGCCACCGTCAATCCGGCCTTCGCCATGACCTCGCGCAAGTGCCCGCCCTTCTGCGTCCAGCCCATGGCGCTGGCACCCGGCGTGGAGACCATCGGCGAAATCGAGTTGATCGACTACGTTAAGCGCATGACCGAGGGCGACGCCAGCGTGCTGCTGGTCGACTCCCGCACGCCCGACTGGGTCGCGCGCGGCACCATCCCCGGCGCGATCAACATCCCCTGGACCAAGCTCAACCCGGCCAAGGGCGCCTCGCCGCTCGAGATCGCCGACATCCTGAGCGACCGCTTCGGCGCGCAGGAGATCGAAGGGCTGTGGGACTACTCCAACGCCAAGACCCTGGTGCTGTTCTGTAACGGCATGTGGTGCGGCCAGTCGCCCAACAATATCAAGACGCTGCTGCGTTTCGGCTACCCGGCCGACAAGATCAAGTGGTACCGAGGCGGCATGCAGGACTGGGAGATCCTCGGCCTGAGCACCGCCAAGCCCTGATCGCCGGCTCTACAGGCGTTTTTTCTCGCAAAGACGCCAAGGACGCAAAGAACGCCAAGAAAACCTTTTTCGTCTTTCTTTGCGTCCTTCGCGA
>JARRQB010000304.1:0-2765 GCA_037382265.1 Gammaproteobacteria bacterium
CGGCCAGCGAGTCCGAGCGCACCGCCTACGCCTACGGACAGCACGACAAGGCCGCCGAGGCCGGCTACGCAGCGCTGCTGGCCTACCAGAAACATGAACCCACACTGAAGGGACACAGCAAGACCGAGTGGAATCGCGCCGGCATCAACAGCGCGCTGCGTTTCGCCACTGAGTTCCCGGATCACAAACAGGCGCTGCCGGTTCGCACCCGCGCCGCGCAACAACTGTATGCATTGAAAGAGCACACGGCGGCTATCGCCGCGGCGCGGCCGGTCACCGAAGCCGACGCCGCAGCCCGCGCTCTGCAACTATCCGCCTGGACGGTTATCGCCCACTCGCAGTTCGATCTGCAAGACTACCAGCGCGCCGAAGCCGCCTACCAGCAGGTGGTGGCGCGAACCGGCCGCACAGACAAACAATACGAAAAACTGCAGGAAAAACTCGCCGCCGCCATCTACAAGCAGGGTGAACAGGAAAAACTGGCCGGCGACCTGTCCGCTGCCGCCGACCATTTTCTGCGCATCGCCGACGCGGTGCCGGGCTCGAGCGTGAACACCACGGCGCAGTACGACGCCGCGGCCGCCTATATTGAGCTCAAGCAGTGGCCGCAGGCGATCGCCATCCTGGAACGCTGGCGACGCAGCAATCCCGAACACGAGCTGCAGGCCGACGTGACCCGCAAGCTGGCCGTTCTATACCAGGAAAACAAGCAGCCCTTGCGCGCCGCGGGTGAGTTTGAACGCATCGCCGCCAGCGAGAAAGACCCGTCGCTGCGGCGAGAGGCCGCCTGGACCACGGCCAGCCTCTATCAGCAGTCGGGGCGGGACAGACAGTCCATCGACGCCTACAGGCGCTTCGTCGAACAGTTCCCGCGCCCGGTGGAACAAGCCATGGAAGCCCGCTATCAGCTGGTGCAGTTGCATGAGAAGCACAACGACGCCGGCAAGCAGCGGTACTGGCAACAGCAGATTGTCGACGCCGATCGCACAGCCGGCACGGATCGTACCGACCGTACCCGCTTTCTGGCGGCCCACGCCCGTCTGGCACTGGTGGCCGGCGACTACGCCGCCTACAAGAGTGTCAAGCTCAAGGAGCCACTGAAGGAAAACCTGGCGCGCAAGAAAAAATTCATGAAGGCGACCGTCAAAGGCTACAACGAAGCGGCCGCTTACCAGTTGTCTGCGGTCACCACCGAGGCAACGTTCCGCATCGGACAGCTTTATGCCGATTTCGGCGAGGCGCTGATGGCTTCCGAGCGACCGGGCAACCTCAGCAGCGAAGAACTGGAGCAGTACGAGATCCTGCTGGAGGAACAGGCCTATCCCTTCGAGGAAAAAGCCATCGAGGTGCACGAGGCCAACGCCCAGCGTATCGCCGCCGGGATCTACGACAGCTGGGTGAGAAAAAGCATGGCAACGCTGGCCGAACTGAGGCCGGTACGTTATGCAAAGGAAGAAAAAAGTGAGAAATTCGTCGCCATCCTGCAATAAGCGACTTTGCGTCTGCCTCGCCGGCCTGTTGCTGCTCGGCGGCTGCAGCAGCACGCCGACGGTCAAAGTGGAGCAGGCGGAGCAAAAAGCGGAAACCGCCGCAGCCCTGCCCGATGATTACGACAAGGCGCTGGTTCTGATGCAGGCCGGCGATTATCAGGCCGCCCTGCCCGTGTTGCGGCACTTCATAGACAGCAACCCCGAGCTGGCCGGCCCTTACATCAACCTGGGTATCGCCTATCAACGCACCGGCCAGCACGAAGCCGCCATGGCGGCGCTGCGCCGGGCCGTCGAGCTGAACCCGTCCAACGCCGCCGCCCACCACCAGCTGGGTCTTCTCTCTCGCGAACAGGGCCAGTTCGATGCGGCGCGGCAGGCCTATGACAGCGCATTGAAACTCGATGCCGGCTACGCGCTGGCGCACCGCAATATCGGCATTCTCTACGACCTCTACCTGGGGCAGCCCGCCCTGGCGCTGGAACACTACAGAAAATACCTGGAACTGGCCGCCGAACCCGACCCCAGCGTCGACCGCTGGGTGGTCGATCTGGCGCGCCGCACCAGCCAGACTCAGGCGAGGACAGAACAATGAATTACCACGTCCCCATTGGCGGCACCGGCATGCCCGGCAGGCTCCGGTCAGGCCGCAGCAGCGCCGCCAGGTTCACAGCGCTGCTGCCGCTGCTGCTCGCCCTGCTGGCGGCTGCACCCGCGCCGGCAGAGGAGCAACTGGAGATGGAAGGCATGGCCGTGTTCGGTAACCGCGAACTACCCAAGGCCCTGTTCATCGTTCCCTGGAAGGACCCGCAGGCCGGCCTGGCGCCCGAGCGTCCGGTCGACAGTCTGGTCGACCAGGCTCTGCAGCCGGTCGATGCGGACGTTTTCAGGCGCAAGTTGGAATATTACGACACAGTTCACAAAACAAACTAAAGATCGGGCCGTTTTTCCCCGTAAAACCATAAGCACTTTATTGGGAGTTCACCATGGATATCTACACGACCTTCATACAGTTTTTCCAGTCCGGCGGAATGTTCATGTACCCCATCGTGGTGGTACTGGCACTCGGCGTCGCCATCGCCGTGGAACGCTACATCTACCTGACCGCGGCGCGCGCCACCAATCAGCGGGTCTGGAAGCAGGTGATGCCGCTGCTGATGGACGGAAAATACGGTCAGGCCGTCGCCGTCACGGAAAAATCCAAGTCCGCCTTGAGCCGCATCCTGCGCTACGGACTCGATCGTGCTGATACCAAGACCCAGCGCGGCGACGTCGAGG
>JARRQB010000305.1:0-2762 GCA_037382265.1 Gammaproteobacteria bacterium
CGAGATAAAGCCTTTCGCCGTTGACGTTTTTTTGCGCGCTTTGCGAGAGAAACCCGACCCGCTACTCGCGCCGTTCCAGTCGGTAGGTGACCGAGTCGAGTTCGTCGTCGGCGCCCACGCGCAGGAACCAGCCTTCGCGCAGCGGCAGGGTGAGGGTGCCGGCGGGCGGTAGGGGACCGACCTCGCGGATCGCGACGCTGCGATGGTCCCCGTCCGTCTGCCGCACGGCGTCCTGGCGGCGCCCCTGTTCCTGGCGGCCGCGCGAGGCGAAGGGGAACCACTCGACCGCGGCCGGGTTGTCGGACTCGCAGCGATAGGTCAACGCCAGATAGTTGCCCGGCGGCTCGAGGTCGGCGCGCAGCACGACGGTGCCGTTGTCGATCGCGCCCGCCACCGGGAAGGCCTGGTAGCGCACCCAGGGCGTCTCCTGCAGGTGCAGCGAGCGGTCGAGGTAGGTGCCTTCGGTGAGTTCGCAGTGGAACCAGCCGGGGGGCTGCGAATAGGGTTGGACCTCGCCCAGCCAGCGGGCCCGTCCCTGGCCGAGTTGGTAGCGTCCGCCGGCGACCTTGAAGTCGATGACGGTCTCCCAGGGCACGCGCAGCCCGCCGGCCAGAATCTGGTCGCCGTACACGAAGGTCTGGTGGCCGCTGATGATCAGGCGCCAGCGACCGTCCGCGGCATCGGCGGCCAGCACCGCGCCGAGCGTGCAGCAATACAGGAGCAGCCCGGCACCCGCTCGCCCGACGATCGACAACCCGCGATTGGCGCAACGGCTCATGCGTCGTATCCCGCTTCCCGACAGTTGGAACCCTTGCTCGGCATTCTAACTCGCCGTGCCAGCGGCGGGCCGCGCCGCATCGCGCTGCCATCCTCGGTACCCGAATGGGTAGAATCGAACGTTGGCCGTTCATCGCGGAGGTCCTCATGCCACAGCACTACACCAAGCACCACCCCGACACCGCAGGCTGGTACGACGAGTTCGGCGGGGCCTTTCTGCCGCCCCAGCTGGAGCAGCCGTTCGCGGAGATCGCGGCGGCCTATGCCCGCATCAGCCGTTCGGCCGATTTCCAGAGCGAACTGACCTACATTCGCAAGCACTTCCAAGGCCGGCCGACGCCGGTGCACTACGCCCGCAACCTGTCGGACGCGTTGGGCGGGGCCCGCATCTACCTCAAGCGCGAGGACCTCAACCACACCGGTGCGCACAAGCTCAACCACTGCATGGCCGAGGCGCTGCTGGCCAAGCACATGGGCAAGCGGAAGCTGATCGCGGAGACGGGCGCAGGCCAGCACGGCGTGGCCCTGGCGACCGCGGCCGCCTATTTCGGGTTGGAGTGCGAGATCCACATGGGCGAGGTCGACATCGCAAAGGAACACCCCAATGTCGTGCGCATGAAGCTGCTGGGTGCCACCGTGGTCCCGGTCGGCTTCGGCGGTCGCACGCTCAAAGAGGCGGTCGACTCGGCGTTCCAGTCCTACCTGGCCGACCCCGAGCACAGCATCTACGCCATCGGGTCCGTGGTCGGCCCGCACCCTTTCCCGATGATGGTCCGCGACTTCCAGCGCATCGTCGGGCTGGAGGCGCGCGAGCAGTTCGCCGAGATGACCAACGGCGAGCTGCCGGATCACGTCGCCGCCTGCGTCGGCGGGGGTTCGAACGCCATGGGCATCTTCCAGGGCTTCATCGACGAGGACGAAGTCGCGCTGCACGGTATCGAGCCGCTCGGGCGGGGGACCAAGCTCGGGGAGCACTCGGCCACCATTACCTACGGCGAAGTCGGCGAGATTCACGGCTTCCGAACCCTGGTGCTCAAGGACGCCGAGGGCAACCCCGCGCCGGTCCACTCCATCGCCTCGGGCCTCGACTACCCCGGCGTGGGGCCGGAACACGCCTACCTGCACAAGACCGGCCGCGTGCACTATGCCGCCGTCGGCGATGCCGAAACGCTGGACGCCTTCTACCGCCTGTCCCGGCTCGAGGGGATCATCCCCGCGCTGGAGAGCGCCCACGCGGTGGCCTGGGCGATCCGGGTCGCCCCCGAGCAGCCCGGCGAAACCATCCTGATCAATCTCTCCGGACGCGGCGACAAGGACATCGACTACGTGACCGAGAACTACGGTTTCGGCGGCTAGCAGCCGGCTCCGCACCCTCGCCCAACGCGGCACGGCGGTTCGGACCACACAAAAAGAAAGCCCCGGTGCAGACCGGGGCGAAAAGGGCTTTGGAGGATGGCATGGCTTGGAGGGCGGCCGATGAAGACGCCCCCCGGACCGAAACGTCGCTCCCTGACCACGCCCGCGCCTGCCAGGACGCCGGCGTGCGTTCCATTCGGTCAAGCGTTGACGGCCTTGCCGTCGTAGAACTGCTCCTCCTCGGTCGAACCCGTGAGGGCCGTGACCGACGAGGCACCGCCCTGGATGACGGTGGTGACGTCGTCGAAGTAGCCGGCGCCGACTTCCTGCTGATGCGAGACGAAGGTGTAGCCCTTGTCGCGCGCCGCGAACTCCGGCTCCTGGACCTTCTGCACATAGTGCTTCATGCCTTCGCCGCGGGCGTAGTCATGCGCCAGGTCGAACATGTTGAACCACATGCTGTGGATGCCCGCGAGGGTGATGAACTGGTACTTGTAGCCGTAGTCGCTCAGCCGGTCCTGGAACTCGGCGATGGTCTTGTCGTCCAGGTTCTTGCGCCAGTTGAAGCTCGGCGAACAGTTGTAGGCGAGAAGCTTGTTCGGGTTTTCGGCCAGCACCGCCTCGGCGAA
>JARRQB010000306.1:0-2761 GCA_037382265.1 Gammaproteobacteria bacterium
GGCCATGTCTTTTGTGCATGAGGATTTATACCGATCGGGCAATTTAAGCAGAATTGACTTCGGTACATATCTTGAGCGGGCGGGCCGCGACGGGCTTACTCTCCCCCACCTTGCCGCGCTCGCAGCGCTCTTCGCGAACCTTACGCGCGATTTCGCGCGAACTGGCCCCGGAACTGCGCATGACCGTGGCCGTGGCGGACGAGCCGGAGCGGCCGTTCAGGGCCTCGACCCCGGCCTTGCCGCGGTTGGCCATGGCGGCGCGACGGGCCATCGACATCAGACGGCCGTGATCCTGCTTCACCGCCTTCGCCCGGACCCGCGAGCGGGATCGCGTCGACGGGGTCGGGGCAACCTCGGGGGCGGTGGCCGGTTCGGCGTGCCGGCAGCCGCACTCGGCAGCTGCGGCCTGGGCGGTCGGCGGCGTCGGGGTGGGCGCGGCGGCACCGCGGCCGGCGATCAACTGCTGCCGGCGTGCGATGGCGGCATCGCGACCGGTCAGGCCCTGGCTAGCGCCTGCCGCGACGCCGGTGTTGCGCAGGGCGCTCTTACCCTGAGTCAGGCGTTCGCGCCGGCTCATGGCCCGTTGCCGGCCGGCATTCGGCGCAGCGCGCCGAGTGCTTCGGGGCAGCGCCGGTGCCGCGGTTGCCGGTGCAGGCGCCACGGGCGTCGTGGTGGGGGCCGGCTTCGTCGGCGGCGTGTCCGCCGCGCGCACGCGGCTCGCTGCCGCCCTGGCCTTACCGCCGTCGGCGATGGCGCGCCGCCGTGCGATCGCCGCTTCCCGCCCTGCCAGCCGTTGGTCGCTTGCTGCCTGAGTCATACGTCGCTCCCACTAGGTGAGAAAACCCCGGGCGAACCCGTGCCGCCATGCGGGCGATGCGCGCCGCCCGCCAGGGGTTTCCGTGCTGCGTGTGCCCAATCGTCAGATCGCCCGGTGCACCAGGAAGGCGTGTCCCTTGCTCTGGGCGTAGTTGTCGTAGCCCACCAGGCGCACGTGGTGATCGGGGTACTGCCGGCGGCAGGCCTCGATTTCGGCGAGCACCACGCCGGGGTCCTGCTCGCCGAAGAACGGCAGCTTCCACATCGGCCAGTAGTACTCGAACGCCTTGCTCGGGTGCTCGTGCTCGATGGAAGCGTTCCAGCCGTTGGCCAGAATGAACGCGATCTGTTCGACGATCTCGTCCCGGTTCAGAGGAGGCAGGTACGAGAAGGTCTCGTAGCGGCCGATGGTGGCGTGATCGCCCATACCAGATGCTTGACTCATGTCTGAATTCTCCGCGTTGTCGATTCGGGGTGGAGCGGCGGACGGCTGGGTTTAGCCAACGTCCAGCTTGTCCACCGTGTCGAACTCGAACTTGATCTCTTTCCAGGTATCCATGGCCGCGGCCAGCTCCGGGCTGTGGCGGGCGGCTTCGGTGAGGATCTCGCGGGCGTTCTTCTCGATCTCCACGCCCTCGTTGCGCGCCTTCACGCAAGCCTCGGTGGCGACACGGTTGGCTGCCGCGCCGGCCGCGTTGCCCCAAGGGTGGCCCTGGGTGCCGCCGCCGAACTGCAGCACCGCGTCGTCGCCGAATATCGTCACCAGCGCCGGGATGTGCCAGACGTGGATGCCGCCGGAGGCCACGGCCATGACGCCGGGCATGCCGCCCCAGTCCTGGTCGAAGAACAGGCCGCGCGCGCGGTCCTCGGGCACGAACGACTCGCGCAGCGCGTCCACGAAGCCGAGTGTAGACTGGCGGTCGCCTTCGAGCTTGCCCACGACGGTGCCTGTGTGCAGGTGGTCTCCGCCCGAAAGTCGCAGGCACTTGGCCAGCACACGGAAGTGGATGCCGTGCTTGGGGTGGCGGTCGATGACCGCGTGCATCGCCCGATGGATGTGCAACAACATGCCGTTGTCGCGGCACCAGTTGGCAAGGCTGGTATTGGCGGTGAAGCCGCCGGTCAGGAAGTCGTGCATGATGATCGGGGCGCCGAGCTCCTTGGCGAATTCGGCCCGCTTGAACATCTCCTCGCAGGTGGGTGCGGTTACGTTCAGGTAGTGGCCTTTGCGTTCGCCGGTCTCCTCCTGGGCCTTGCGCACCGCCTCGGTAACAAACTCGAAGCGGTTCTGCCAGCGCATGAACGGCTGGGAGTTGACGTTCTCGTCGTCCTTGGTGAAGTCGAGCCCTCCGCGCAGCATCTCGTACACGGCGCGGCCGTAATTCTTGGCCGACAGGCCGAGCTTGGGTTTGACGGTGGCGCCGAGGAACGGACGGCCGTATTTTTCCATCCGGTCGCGTTCGACCTGGATCCCGTTGGGCGGCCCGCCGCAGGTCTTCACGTAATGCAGGGGGAAGCGGATGTCTTCCAGACGCAGGTGGCGCACCGCCTTGAAGCCGAACACGTTGCCAACCAGTGACGTCAGCACGTTGACTACCGAGCCCTCCTCGAACAGATCCAGCGGGTAGGCGACGAAGGCGTAGAAGCTTTCCTTGTCACCCGGCACGTCCTCGATCCGGTAGGCACGACCTTTGTAGTAGTCGAGATCGGTGAGCAGGTCGGACCAGACGGTCGTCCAGGTACCGGTCGAGGATTCCGCGGCGACGGCGGCGGCGGCTTCTTCGCGCGGTACGCCTCCCTGCGGCGTGACCTTGAAACAAGCCAGTAGGTCGGAGTCCAGGGGAACGTAGTCGGGGGTCCAGTAGGTGAGTGCGTAGTCTTTAACGCCCGCGTCGTAGGTCTTCGTTGACATGATTTACTCCCGTCGATGGAGTCAGCTCGGATG
>JARRQB010000307.1:0-2759 GCA_037382265.1 Gammaproteobacteria bacterium
CCCACGGCGGCCTCGGTGAAGGCGACGTCGACCGCGTCGAGCACCACGAAGACCCCGGCCGAGATCAGGCTGTAGATGCCCGACAGCATGACCGCTGCGACCAGGCTGCGCAGTTTGACCACCGCGATGGCGGTGATCGCCAGCAGGGTCAACAGAAAGACGTCGATCAGGGTTTCGATGGGTCGTCCTCCGGCGCGGCGAGCTGCGGCGCGAGCCCGGCGTGCAGCGCGGCGCTCGCCAGGGCGTGGCTCGCCACCGGCGAGGTGTACCAAAGGAACCCGAGCACGAACACCAGCTTCACCGATATCAGGCTGAGCCCGGCTTGCAGCATCAGACCGGTCAGGATCAGCGCCGCGCACAGGGTGTCGGTGACGCCCGCGGCGTGCAGCCGGCTGTAGAAGTCGGGAAAGCGCAGGATGCCGAGCGCGCCCGAGATGCCCAGGAAGGCACCGCCGAGCAGCAGCGCCCAGCTCAGGGCGTCGAGCAGCGCCGCCATCAGTCGTGCCCCTCGCCGGCGGCCGGCCCGAGGCGCTCGACGAACTTGAGCACGGCAATGACGCCGATGAAGTTGATCAGCGCGTACACCAGGGCGATGTCGAGGAAGTCGGGCCGACCGGTGAGGAAGCCGTAGACGGCGATGAACAGCACGGTCTTGGTGCCGAACATGTTGACCGCCAGGATGCGGTCGTACACCGTCGGACCCAGGCAGGCGCGCGCCAGCGCCACGGCCATGACGACCAGGATGGCCAGGCTCGCCACCGAGAACATCACTGCGGCTTACCCTCGGTGGCCGTGACCCGACGGTCCATGAGGCCGAGCGCGAGGTCGTCGACCATCGCGCGCGTCAGGCCGTGCACCAGGATGTCGCGGTCGGTCACCTCCATGGCCACGGTGCCCGGGGTCAGGGTGATGGAGTTGGCGTAGATGGTCAGCCCCATCTCGGTCTGCTGGCTGGCGGGCAGGCGCCGCATGGTGGGGCTGATCGGGTGGCTTGCGGGCAGCCAGATGCGCTTCAGCACGTCCAGGTTGGCCTTGACGATCTCGCCGATCAACCAGAGCCAATACAGCGGCAGACGCGTCAACATCAGCAGCGAGTAACGGCGCGGGTCGGCACGCTCAATCATCCAGCCCAACAGGCTTGCCGCCACGGCGGAGGCCAGCCCGAAGAACAGCAGCAGGCCGTTGTCCCAGAAGCCGGACAACAGCAGCCAAAAGGTGAACAGGGCCGCCAACAGGAAGAGCAGGTATGCCAACGTCCGACGTGACCGCAAGCCTTTGAGAATAGGCTGGGATAATAGCCCGACAGCGCGACATTACAAAGCACGCAGGCGCCGCGAGCGGCGGCGGCAACGCCTCAGGCGGCGGGTCGGGGCGGCAGCGCCTTGCCGGGGTTGAGCACGCCCTCGGGGTCGAACTGGCTTTTCACGCGCCGCATCAGTTCCAAGGTCGTCGGGTCGATCTCGCGGTCGACGAAGTCGCGCTTCGCGAGCCCGACGCCGTGCTCGCCCGACAAGGTGCCGTCGAGTCGCAGCACCAGCTCGAACACCGCGTCCAGGCAGGGGTCGAGCGCGGCCATCTGGGGGGCATTCTCGGGGTCCACCAGCAGGTTGACGTGAATGTTGCCGTTACCGGCGTGGCCGAAGTTGACGATGGGTATGCCGTGGCTGCGCGCCAGGCCCTCCAGGCCCTCGATCAGATCGGGAATGTGCGCTACCGGCACCACGACGTCTTCGTTGATCTTGTTCGGCGCAATGTTGCGCAGCGCCGGCGAGAGGGCCTTGCGGGCCCGCCACAGGTGGGCGATGTCGGCGGCGGTCCGCGCCACTTCCACCGCCAGGCAGCCGGGGACGTCGGCCGCCGCGGCGACCGCCTGGGCGGCCTCGTCGACCGCGCCGGCGCTGCCGTCGACCTCCATCATCAGCAGCGCGCCGGCGCGGGCACCCAGGTCCAGGTCGGCATAGTCGCGCACCATGCCGATGGCGGCCCCGTCCATGAACTCGAGCGCACAGGGTACCGTCGGCTGGCGCATCACCGCCTTGACTGCGGCGGCGGCGGCGTGAATGTCGGCGTAGACCGCCTGCAGCGTGCGTTTGGCCTGCGGCAGCGGGGTGAGCTTGAGCGTCGCCTCGGTGATGATCGCCAGCGTCCCCTCCGAGCCGATCAACAGGCGCGTGAAGTCGTAGCCGACCACGCCCTTGGTGGTCATCACGCCGGTGCGGATCTCCTCGGCGGCGCCGGTCACCGCGCGCAGGCCGAGCGTGTTCTCGCGCGGTGTGCCGTACTTCACCGCGCGTGGCCCCGCCGAGTTGTAGGCCAGGTTGCCGCCGATGGTGCTGTAGCCCGCGCTGGTGGGGTCGGGCGGCCAGAAGAAGCCGTGGGCGCCGACGGCATCCTGCAGGTCCTGGTTGATCACGCCCGGCTCGACCCGTGCCAGGCGGTTGTCCGGGTCGACCTCGAGGATGCGGTTCATGCGCTCGAGCGACAGTACGATGGCGCCGTCGAGCGGCACGGTGGCACCGGTGGTGCCGGTGCCGCGCCCCCGGGCGACCACGGCCAGGCCCTGCCGATTGGCCAGGCGCAGGAGGTCGACCACCTGGGCGTGCCCGGTGGCGAACACCACCGCGCGCGGCATGGCCTGGCGGCGGCTGTTGTCGTAGCCGTAGGGCAGGCAGTCCTCCGGGGCCGTGAGTACCGCCGCGGCGCCGAAGATCCGCGCCAGCTCTGCCAGCACGGCGGGCGCCAGCGGCTCAGGCATCCGG
>JARRQB010000308.1:0-2752 GCA_037382265.1 Gammaproteobacteria bacterium
GCGGCCGGCATCCCCGCGCCCGAAGAAGTCGATGGGATCGAACAGGCGCCGATCGAGGGTACCAGCTTCCTGTATACGTTTGACGCCGAGAATGCGAAGGCGCCGTCGCGCCACAAGACCCAGTATTTCGAGATGATGGGCCAGTGGGCACTGTACGACGAAGGCTGGCTTCTCAGCACCAAGGTAAACCGCGCGCCGTGGCAGGCTTTCGGCGCCGCCAACCCGGACCCGCTCAACAACCAGGTATTCCAGCTCTACGATCTGACCCAGGACTTCACCCAGTCCAACGACATCGCCGCCGAGCACCCTGAGAAGGTGGCCGAGCTGCGCAAGAAGTTCATCGCCGAAGCGGAGAAGTACCAGGTGTTTCCGTTGGACGCTTCGGTGGCCGCGCGCATCGTGGCGCCGCGCCCCAACATCACGGCCGGCCGCACCGAGTTCGTGTACACCCATCGCATGACCGGCCTGCCGCAGGGTGATTCACCCTTCCTGCTCAACAGCTCCTACACCATCAGCGCGGACATCGAAGTTCCGGAAGGTGGGGCCGAGGGCATGATCCTGACCTCCGGCGGACGCTTCGCCGGCTACGGGTTCTACCTGCTCGAGGGTAAACCGGTATTCCTCTGGAACCTGATCGACCTGAAGCGCGTCAAGTGGGAGGCACCGGAAGCGCTGGAGCCCGGCAGACATACCCTCGAATTCGACTTCAGCTACGACGGCCTCGGCGCGGGCACGCTCGCCTTCAACAACCTGAGCGGCCTGGGCCGCGGCGGAACCGGAACGCTCAAGGTCGACGGCAAGGAGGTGGCTTCCCACAAGCTGGAGCGGACCCTGCCCATGATCCTGCAGTGGGACGAGAGCTTCGACATCGGCTCGGACACCCTGACCGGCGTGAACGATGCCGACTACAAGCCCCCGTTCCCGCTCACTGCGAAGCTCAACAAACTGACGATCCGCGTGGACCGGCCCGAACTGACACCCGAGGACGTCAAAAAGCTCGAAGCCTCGCAGGCAACCGCGGTGGATGGCAGTCCCATCCATCACCTGCAGAGCGGGCCGCACTGACAGGATTCGGCTGGCTCAACGGCAGGGCGACTCCGCTAGCAAGCGCGCCGGCCAACCCTCTTGTCCGGGTGGGTCGGCGCCATTACCGGCCTGTCGGTCGATGCGAGTCCGTGCACGTGCCAGGCTCGATCTGCACGGTTGCGTGGTGGATGGCGAACTCTTCGCTCAACACTCGGCGTATCTCCTGGAGGGTGCGGGTGTAGTCGTTCAGGTCGTCGACGTCCACGTGCATGGTGAGCAGCGCATGCTGCGGCGACAATGACCATACGTGCACGTGGTGGATCCCCGCGACGCCGGGAATGGATCGCACCAGAGCGTGTTCCAGTGCCAGTCGATCGAAATCCTCGGGCGTACCCTCGAGCAGGATGTGCAGCGCTTGTCTGACAACCTTGACCGCGCTCGTCAGGATCAGCAGTGCGACGGCGACCGACAGCAGCGGGTCGATCGGCGTCCAGCCGCTCAATAATATGATGACTGCGGCGGCGATCGCCGCAACCGAACCAAGCAGGTCCCCCAGCACGTGCAGCAGCGCCGCCCGGACGTTGAGATCGTGCTGGTGCCCGCCATGCAGCAGCTTCAGCACCACCAGGTTGACCAACAGGCCGGCGATCGCCACCCCCAGCATCGGACCGCCGAGCACCTGCACAGGCTGCTTCAGCCTGTGCAGGGCCTCGACCAGGATCCACGCCACGATCGCGATGACGCCCACGCCGTTCAACAGTGCCGCCAGCACCTGGAGGCGCTGATAGCCGTACGAGCGCAGTTGATCCGGCGGCCGCTGAGACAGGTGTCCGGCGCCCCACGCGATGGCCAGGGCGGCGGTGTCGGTGAACATGTGACCGGCGTCGGCCAGCAACGCGAGAGACCCCGACAGCAGGCCGCCGGCAACCTCGGCGACCGTGAAGGCACCCGTCAGGAGCATCGCCCACAGCATGTTGCGCTGGCGGTGAGCCGGCTCGTGCGGCCGTGCGGCGTTCATCGCTGCGCCTCCCTCGTTGGTAGGGTCTGTTAATACCAGCTGAATAAGCGTTTGATTCGACCGGTGGCGCGGGTATATTCGCGCCGACTCTGCCCGGAAGTATACTGCCTCCGGAAAATTGCCGGATTCCCGGTGCGGTTCATCGGCAGGCGCCGCGCGGGGGGAGAGACCTATGATACGCAACGCGCGGTTGGCTGACCTGGAAGCCCTGGTGCGGATAGAAAATGCCAGTTTCGAGGTGGACCGATTCAGCCGTCGGAGTTTTCGCTACCTGTTGACCAAGGCCAACGCGCAGACGCTGGTGGCGGAGGACGACTCTGGAACGCCGGTCGGTTACGTCACCCTGTTGTTTCACACCGGCGTGTCGCTGGCGCGTATGTATTCGCTGGCCGTTGTTCCCGGCTCGCGCGGCAGCGGCCTCGGCAGCACGCTGATCGAGGCGGCCGAGACGACGGCGCTCGCCAACGACTGCGTGAGCCTGCGTCTGGAAGTACGCCGTGACAATGCCGAGTCGATCCGCCTCTATGAGAAACTCGGCTACCGGCTGTTCGGCCGGCACGCGGATTATTACGAGGACCATATGGAGGCGCTTCGTTACGAGAAGAATCTGGCGCCCCAGCTCAAGCCGGCGCTGGGGCGGGTGCCCTACTACAAGCAGACGTTGGATTTCACCTGCGGCCCCTCGGCGCTGATGATGGCCATGAAGGC
>JARRQB010000309.1:0-2750 GCA_037382265.1 Gammaproteobacteria bacterium
GACACCGCCTCGTCAGGGCGCAGGGCGTCCAACCTGGCGTCGGTGAAGTGGCAGCGATAGCCGCCGGACGCCGCCTCGCGCCAGGGCGGCAGTCGTTCGCGACAGATCGGCTGCACCGCCGCGCAGCGCTCGGCAAACCGACAGGCGGCAAACTCGCGGTCGAGCGGCGGCACCATACCGGGAATAACCTCGAGGCGGGCGGCGCGCTTGTCGGCACCGGGCAGTGCGTTGAACAGCTTGCGGCTGTAGGGGTGATGCGGCGCGGCGAAGAAATCGGCCACCGTGGCCGTCTCGACAATCTCGCCGGCGTACATCACCGCCAGCCGGTCGGCCACTTCGGCTACCACGCCGAGGTCGTGGGTAATGAGCAACACCGCCATGCCGCTCTCGCGCTGCAGGGACTTCAACAACTCGAGCACCTGGGCCTGGATAGTGACGTCGAGTGCCGTGGTCGGCTCGTCCGCGATCAACAGGCGCGGCCGCCCCGCGAGCGCCACCGCGATCATCACCCGCTGCTTCATGCCTCCGGAGAGTTGGTGGGGGTACTCGCGGCGGCGTCGGTCGGGGTCGGGGATGCCGACCGCGTCCAAGAGCTCGACGACGCGCCGGTCGAGATCGCGCCGCGCCGGCGCGTCGTGTAACCGAACGGCCTCGGCGATCTGGGCACCGACGGTCATGACCGGGTTCAACGAGGTCATCGGCTCCTGGAAGATCATGGCAGCGTGGCCGCCGCGCTCCCGCCGCATCGCCGCCTCTGGCAGGTCGAGCAGCGGCACGCCGTCGAGCAGCACGTCGCCGCCGGCTACCCGGCCGTTCGGCGGCAGCAGCCGCATGATCGACAGTGCGGTCATCGACTTGCCGCAGCCCGATTCGCCGAGCAGGGCAAACGTCTCGCCGGCACGGATCTCGAGGTCGATGCCGTCGACCGCTCGCACCGGCCGGGCGGGATCGCCCAACCAGGTCTTCAGACCACGGACGCGCAGCAGCGGCTGGGCGGCGGGCGCCGCGGCGGTATTCGCAGGGGTCACCGGGCATTCCTCAGGCGTGGGTCGAAGGCGTCGCGCACCGCGTCCGCGAACAGGTTGGCCGCCAGCACGAGCGTGAACATGAACACGAAGGCGGCGGCCAGCGACCACCAGACCACCGGCTCGCGGGCGAGCTCGAGCCGCGCGCTGTTGATCATGTTGCCCCAGCTGTCGGTGCTCGGGTCGACGCCGATGTTGATGTAGGAGAGCACCGCCTCGGCGAGCACCAGGCCGCTGAAATCGAGCACCACCGTGATCAGCACGATGTGCATCACGTTGGGCAGAATGTGGCGGTGAAGCACGGTTGCGTGGCGCACACCCATCGCGTGGGCGGCCTGCACGTACTCGAGTTCGCGCAACTTGAAGGTCTCGCCGCGCAGCAGCCGGCACAGCGAAGTCCAGCTGGTGACGCCGAGGATGGCACACAGGAACAACAGGCGCAGGTCCGCGCGCTCGGTCACGCTGTTGAACTCCTGCGCGTGGCTGCTCATGTACAGGTGCATCAGCAGGACGGCGGCGGCGATCAACAACACGCTCGGGATGGAATTGAGCGTGGTGTACAGGTACTGGATCAGGTCGTCGACCCAGCCCTTGAAGTAGCCCGCGCTGATGCCCAGGATCAATGCCGCGGGCAGCATGACCAGGGTGGTGAGCGTGCCGATCACCAGCCCGGTACGGATGCTCTTGACCGCCTGGTAGAAGACGTCCTGCCCGACCTTGTCGGTACCGAGCAGATGGTACTTGCCGCTCAGCGCGATAGCCGCCCCGGCCAGGGCCAGGATGACCAACAGGGCCCACAGCGCGGCATACCAGGGCAGCTCGGTATCGCCGCCCATCAGCCGGCGCGCCTGCCCGATCGCGCCGGCCCCGGTGCGCCGCCCGCCGGCCAGCGCCAGCAGCAGCAACACCATGCCCCACGCGGCGAGACCCGCCAGTGCGCCCAGCAACGCGGTCGCGACCACGTCCGCCAGCCAGTCGCGCGCCGGGTCCTCGAGGTGGGCCCCGCCGTAGACCAGGCGCGGGTAGTCGCGCACCGTGCTGCCGTCGGGCAGCTCGACGGACTCCTTGACGAAGGCGCGGGTCGCCAGCGGCGCCGAGTACGTCTTCTCACGCCGTTCCAGCAGCGGCGCGGCCACCAGGTCGAGCAGGCTCACCACCTGCGAGCTGTAGACAGCCTCACCGTCGGGGCCGTCCTCCAGCCGCGGGTTGAAGTGCACCGAGTCGGCCAGGCCGATCAGCACGTAGACCACCAGCACCACCGCCGCCGCCATGGCCGTGCGGCTGCGCAGCACCTGTCCCCAAGCGGCGCGAAGGTGCGCGTGGCGCGCCGCATGCCAGGCGAACAGCAGGGTCAGGCCGACCAGCAGCCAGATCAGGATGTCCGTCCAGAGGAACAGGGGTTTGGGCACCGCTAACTCACCTCTCCGCAACCGGATACCGCCGCCTTCCCCCGACGACCCGGTCGAACGGGGCGCCGCAAGCGGAGCGGGGCTCGCGGTGCATCGGCAATCGCTCCGAGCTGATGCGCACGCCCGGGGCAGGACCTCGGCGCGCAGGGAGGCCGAACCCGGGCCGGCGCGGACGCCACCGGCGCGCGTCCCGTTTCGGGTGCGCCGGTGGCCGCGGGGGACGGACACCGATGGGCGCGTCGAACCGCAGCGGCGCGGCGGCGATCACGACAACCTCACCCGCGGGTCGACCAGCTTGTAGGAGATGTCCGTCAGC
>JARRQB010000310.1:0-2746 GCA_037382265.1 Gammaproteobacteria bacterium
CCGACGAAGTCGTCCAGCGCCAGCGGCTCGGGTTCCAGTCGCGAGGGCTTGGCATAGTCGGAAAAGGCGTTGACCATCGACTTCATCGCCTCGACCTGCTGCACGATGGTGTGCGTCGAGCGATCGAGCAGCTCTGCCGCGGCCTCGTCCAGGCGCGGCAGCAGCTTGTGCCGCAGGCGGTCGGCCGAAAGCTGGATGGGTGTCAGCGGGTTCTTGATCTCGTGCGCGAGGCGCCTCGCCACCTCGCCCCAGGCCGCATCACGCTGGGCCTTGACCAGCGTGGTGACGTCGTCGAACACCAACACCTGGCCACCGTGGACGTCGTCCTCGGACACCAGCGGCGCGCGGCGGCACAGCAGCACCTGCCGACCCTCGCCCCGGTACAGGGTGATCTCGTGCGACCAGGTCTGGTCGGGATGCTCCAGGCCCGCGAGCACCTGCTCGACAAAGACCCCGAGCTGCGCATGGCCCTTGAGCAGCGCCGGCAGCTGTTCGCCCAGGTGATCCCTGATCGACAGGCGCAGAATCTGGTCGGCCGCCGGGTTGGAGGTCTCGATGCGCCCCTCGCGGTCCAGCGCCATGACGCCGGTGGACAGGCCGCCCAGCACCGTCTCGAGGTAGGCGTGCTGGGCCTGCAGTTCCCGCCGGCTGCGCTCGGCCGCGTTACGCGCCTGAGCGATGCGCCGGGTCATGGCGTTGAACGAGGCCACCAGGAAGGCGAGCTCGTCGTGGGCGCGCGGTATCGGCAGTTGCTGGTCGTAATTGCCGTCCGCCACGGCACGCGTGCCCGCGGCGATGTTAGTGACCGGCGCAACCAGCCGCCGCGCCGTGAAGAAGGCGGCCCAGACCGCCGCGAACAGGCCGACCAGCAGTACCAGCGAAAGGGTTAGGGTGAAACTGAACTTGATGGAATTGCGCAGAAACGCGCGTTCCTTGAAGTCGACGTAGGAGGACTGCACGTTCGCGCTCAGCCGGGCGATGGTACCGGGTACCGGATACAGGCCCTGCAGCATGAAACCGCGCTCGAGGGGATCGTGGACCAAGGCACGCACGTGCAGCTGGCCGGCCTCGCCAAGCGGCGCGAGGCCGACGTAATTCTCGCCGCTGACGACCTGCTGGACGACCGCGTTCTCGGGCAGGTTCGGCACGAGAACGTCCGGGTCGACGTTGCTCGAGGCAACGGCGCGACCGGCGCGGTCGAGCAGTGCCAGCTCGGTGGCGTCGACCGCCGCGCGCAACTCCCCGAGCGACAGTGCCAGTGCGGGCGTGGAAGAGTCCTCCAACTCGTAGACCATGCGTTCGGTGTCGCGCAGCAGCTGACGCTTGTGCAGGTCCAGCGAGGCGCGCCCCAGACGCAGGGCGTCCTCCATGGCGGAGTCGACCTGGACGTCGAACCAGCTGTCGATGCCGCGCAGCAGAAACTGCAGCGAGTAGTAATACACGATCGACACCGGGGCCAGCGCCAACAGGGTGAATAGCACCACCAGGCGCGCGGTCAGCCGGGAACCGGCCACCTTGCCGCGGTACTCGCGCAACAGCCGGTAGAGGTTGTAGGCGACCAACAGCGCGAGCACGACCAACCCACCCACCGTGAACGCCAGCAGGGGCACGAACCACTTGCTCAGCCGCTCGGAGTCCTGCACGGCGCCGCTGATCATGTACAGCGCCGCCAGCAGCAACAGCAGCAGCAGCAGGACCGCCAGGGCCCCGAGGCGCAGACGCTTTACGGTTGCAGCCGCCATTCCCAGACTTCGCTGTCGAGCGACCACGCCGGCGAGATGTAGGCCAGGGGCCGCAGTGGCAGCGGCAGCGCGTCGACGTCGAGGTAGGTCTCCATGCGCAGCGTGTAGGAACTGCCGGCCTCGAGCCGATCGAGTGGGATCACGGGAAAGCTGCGCACCTGGCCCAGTTCGCGCAGCGCCGCTGCGCGGGTTGCGAAACTCGTCTTATCGCCGCTCCCCAGGTCCCTGACCTCGTACAGCGAAGACAGCGGGTGGTAACGCAGCAACGAGCGCAGCCGGCTCTCGACCAGGTCTGCCTCCCATAGCCAGGCGTCGGCGCTGCGCACCTGCACGTGCAGTTCGAAGGTCAGCGGCACCCCGTTGGCCAGGGCCTCCAGGGCCTCTTCGCTCAAGCGGTAGCTGATGTCGGCGTCGATGGTCACGCTGCTGCCCTCGAGGCCGACTTCGACGCGATCGAACACGAACGCGGCGGCCGCGGCGGCGCCACCCAGCACCGCCGCCGCGATCACCAGCACCGCGCGGCCCGCCCATCCGTTCATGTCGACTCCTTCTGCAGAAGCGCGTAGAAAAATCCGTCGCCGTTGCCCGTCTCGCCCGGCAGCAGCTGCCGCCCGAGGCCGCGGGCGTGCCCCCAGCCCTCGGGCAGCGGCAGCGCGCGCGCATCGCCGTGCCGCGCGGCGAAAGCCCCGACGCACTCGTCGTTCTCCACCGGCAACAGCGAACAGGTGACGTACAACAGCTTACCGCCCGGCACCAGCAGGGGCCAGATCGCCTCCAGCATCGCGGCCTGCCGACGCGCCAGGTCGGCGACGTCGTCGGCACGTCGCAGCAGCCGGATGTCGGGGTGGCGGCGGATCGCCCCGGTCGCCGAGCAGGGGACGTCCAGCAGCACCCGGTCGAACGGCCGGCCATCCCACCAGGCGGCAGGCGCCGCCGCGTCGCCGAGCTGCAGACTGGCGTCGCAGCCGAGCCGTGCCAGGTTGTCGGCCACCCGCGCCAGGCGG
>JARRQB010000311.1:0-2734 GCA_037382265.1 Gammaproteobacteria bacterium
GTGCTGGGGATCGCACTCGACGTGCTGACCGGCACCCTGCTCGGCCAGCACGCCCTGGGGCTTTCGGTGGTCGCCTATGCCACGGTAAAGCTGCACCAGCGCACCCGTCTGTTCCCGCTGTGGCAGCAATCGCTGGTGGTGCTCGCCCTGCTGATCGCCGAACACCTGATTCGGCTCTGGGTCATGGGCGCGACGCAGGATCAACCGCCCGGCCTGACCTACTGGGCGGTCCCGCCGATCGGCGCGGCGCTGTGGCCCTGGCTGTTCGTGCTGCTGCGCGATGTGCGCCGACGCTTCCGCGTACAATAGCCGGCCAACATGCAATCGGCCGAACTCAGGGATCATCTGCGCGACAGCCGCCGTTTCTCCGGGCGGGCAGCGGCCGCCGGCTCCGGCGTGGTCGTCCTGCTGCTGCTGGTCGCAGCACGGCTGTTTACGCTGCAGGTCGTCGACCACGACCACTCCACCACGCTGTCGCAGGACAATCGCGTCAAACTGGTTCCGCTGCCGCCCACGCGCGGCCTGATCTACGACCGCAACGGGCTGGTGCTGGCCCAGAACCTCCCCTCGTACAGCCTGGAAATCACGCCGGAGCAGGTGGCCGACATGGACGCGACCCTGGCCGGGCTCGCCAACATCATTCCGATCAGTCAGGCCGATCTGGAGCGCTTTCAGCGCCTGCGCGGGCAGAAGCGGCGTTTCGAGAGCATCCCGATCCGCGTCCGCCTGACGCCGGCGGAGGCCGCACAGTTCGCCGTGCACCGCCACCGCTTCCCGGGCGTGGACGTCGAGGCCCGGCTGTCGCGCCACTACCCGCAGGGCGAGAAGGCCGCCCACGTGCTGGGCTACGTCGGCCGCATCAGCGAGCGCGACCTGCAGGAGATCGACCAGTCGGAGTACGCGGGCACCTCGTACATCGGCAAGATCGGGGTGGAGAAGACCTATGAAACCACCCTGCACGGCCGGGTCGGCCTGCAGCAGGTCGAGGTCAATGCCCTCGGCCGGGTGGTCCGTGTCCTCGAGAGCACCCCGCCGGAGCCGGGCCACGATCTGCACCTGCACCTGGACATGCGTCTGCAGGA
Organism: Gammaproteobacteria bacterium; assembly: GCA_037382265.1. Classification (GTDB taxonomy): domain Bacteria; phylum Pseudomonadota; class Gammaproteobacteria; order Chromatiales; family Chromatiaceae; genus JARRQB01. The sequence continues at coordinate 1,083 of JARRQB010000311.1, forward strand.
GATCGCCATGCAGGCCTTCGAAGGCCGCAACGGCGCGCTGGTGGCCATCGACCCGCGCGACGGTGGCGTGCTGGCGCTGGTCAGCACCCCCGGCTTCGACCCCAACCTGTTCGTCGAGGGCATCTCCCGCGTCGATTACGACACCCTGCAGGAGGACCCGGACAAGCCGCTGTACAACCGCGCCATCCGCGGCCAGTACCCCCCCGGCTCGACCGTCAAGCCGTTCATCGGCCTGGCCGGCCTGGAACTGGGCGCCGTCAGCTACGACACCACCAAGTACTGCCCCGGCTACTACCAACTGCCCGGCCATTCCCACAAGTACCGCGACTGGAAGAAGTGGGGCCACGGCCCGATGAACCTGGACCAGGCGATCACCCAATCGTGCGACGTGTTCTTCTACGACCTGGCGCACGAACTGGGGATCGACCGCCTGCACGACTACCTGGCGCATTTCCGCTTCGGCGAGCGCACCGGCGCAGATCTGGTCGGCGAGCGCCCGGGACTGCTGCCGTCGCGCGCGTGGAAACGTCGCGCCAAGCGCCAGCCCTGGTACCCCGGCGAGACCCTGATCACCGGCATCGGTCAGGGCTACTTCCTGGCCACGCCGTTGCAGCTGGCGGCCGCCACGGCAGCGCTCGCCAACGGCGGGAGCTACATCGAGCCGCGCATCGTCACCGCCGTGAAGGAGGCCGGGACCGGCGCGGCGGCGCGACCGTTGACGTCGGTGCTGCACGCGATACCGATCGCCAGGGACGCCAACTGGCAGGACGTTCACGCCGCGATGGAGCACGTCATCAGCGGGGAGCGCGGCACCGGCAAGCGCATCGCAAGCGAGCGCTACACCATCGCTGGCAAGACCGGCACCGCCCAGGTGTTCACTGTCGCCCAGGACGAGGAGTACGACGAGTCGGAAGTGGCGGAGAAGCTGCGCGACCACGCCCTGTTTATCGCCTACGCCCCGGCCGAGGCGCCCCGCATCGCGGTCGCCGTGATCGTCGAGCACGCGGGGCACGGGGGTTCCGTCGCCGCGCCCTTGGCACGACGCGTCATGGACGCCTACCTGCTCGAGGGGGACGCGTGAAGAACCCCACGCCGCGCTCGCCCAGCGGGCTGACGCCCAGCAATCCCAACCGGCGTCAGGGCGTGCTCGCCACGGTGCACCTGGATCTGCCGCTGCTCACCGGGCTTCTGCTGCTCTGCAGCTACGGCCTGGTGGTGCTGTACTCGGCCAGCGGAGAGAACAGCGCGGTGGTCCTGGCCCAGGCCAAAAGCCTGCTGATCGCCCTCGCCGTGATGGTGGGCATCGCCCAGGTGCCGCCGACCACCCTGCAGCGCTGGTCACCCTGGTTCTACGGCATCGGCTTGGCCCTGCTGGCGGCGGTGCTGGTGTTCGGCGATGCGAGCAAGGGCGCCCAGCGCTGGCTCGAGATCGACCTGGGGGTACGCGCCTTACGCTTCCAGCCCTCGGAACTGATGAAGACCGCAATCGCGATGATGGCTGCCTGGTACCTGGCCGAGCAGCGGCTGCCACCGAGCGCCCGGCAGTTGGCCATCGCCCTGGGCATCGTCGTCGTGCCGGTGGTGCTGATCGTGCTCGAACCTGACCTCGGCACCTCGATCCTGGTGGCCAGCGCCGGTCTGTTCGTGGTCTT
>JARRQB010000312.1:0-2733 GCA_037382265.1 Gammaproteobacteria bacterium
CCGGCGCTGGCGGCGGCGGCCGAGCGGGTGGCCCGTCAGCTGCTCGAGACCGGTGCCTCGACCCGCCAGGTCTATCTCGCCGCCCGCCATGTGATGCTGGCGCAGCGCATCTGCGCCGCCGCGGCCCGGGTGCAGCGCGGCGGCACCGCGACCAAGGCGCCGATCGACGACCTGGCGCGCGACGCCGCGGCCTTCGCGGGCGTGCTCGCCGCGCTGGCGGACGGCTCGACCCGGCTGGAAGTCGAGCGGGTCGTCGACCCCGTGGCGAGGCGCGACCTGGCCGAGGTGAGCGAGGCCTTCGCGGCGGTCGAAAGCCAGGTCGGGCGCGTCGTCGAAGCCGGCACGGCTGCGCTGCCCGCGCTGGCCGCCGCGGCCGAGGTCGGCCCGGCCTCCGAACGACTGGACGACGCCCTGGCGGCGTTGGTGGACACCTTCGGCACCTCGCCCGGGCGCCTCGGCCTCGGGCCGCTGCGCATCGGGCCGGCGGCGGTGGTCCTGTTGGGGTTGCTGGCGGCGCTGCTGCTGATGTTCCTCGGCGGCCTGCTGCTGCGCGACGCCCGTCGCCGCGAGCAGGACAGCATCGAGCAATACCAGCGCAACCAGGAAGCCATCAGGAGGCTGCTCGACGAGATGGGCGACTTGGCCGACGGCGACCTGACCGTCGAGGCGACGGTCACCGAGGACATCACCGGCGCCATTGCCGACTCGGTGAACTACGCCATCGAGGCCATGCGCGGCCTGGTGTTCACCATCAACGAGACCGCAGTCAAGGTGTCGGCCTCGGCGCAGGACAGCCGCGCCACCGCCCTGCACCTGGCCGAGGCGGCCGAGCACCAGCGCGAACAGATCTCGGGCGCGACCGGCATCGTGCGGGCCATGAGCGACGCCATGGACCGCATGGCGGCTGACGCCGCCGAGTCGGCCGAGGTGGCCCAGCGCTCGGTCGAGATCGCCGCGCGCGGCGGCGACACCGTGCGCCGCACCATCGCGGGCATGAGCAACATCCGCGAACAGATCCAGGAGACGGCCAAGCGCATCAAGCGCCTGGGCGAGAGCTCGCAGGAGATCGGCAATATCGTCGAGCTGATCGAGGACATCGCCGACCAGACCAACATCCTGGCACTGAACGCCGCCATGCAGGCGGCCATGGCGGGCGAGGCCGGTCGGGGCTTCGCGGTGGTCGCCGACGAGGTACAGCGGCTCGCCGAGCGTTCATCCAACGCCACCAAGCAGATCGAGGCGCTGGTCAAGACCATCCAGGCCGACACCAACGAGGCGGTCAGCTCCATGGAGGCAAGCACCACCGAGGTGGTCGGCGGTGCCAAGCTGGCCGAGGCTGCCGGCGACGCCCTGCAGGAGATCGAGCAGGTGTCGAACCGCATCGCGGATATCACGCGCAACATCGCCGATTCCGCCCAGCGCCAGTCCAGGGAAGCGAGCAACATCAACGACACCATGAGCGTGATCCAGGAGATCACCGGCCAGACCACCGAGGGCACCGAGCAGACCGCCGTGTCGATCGGTCGCCTGGCGGACCTCGCCGACGACCTGCGCCACTCGGTGGCCGGCTTCCGGCTGCCGGAGGACGACTGAAGGCATGAACGAACACACCATTCCCGATGCCGCGACCGGGCAGGACGCCGCTGCTCGGCCCCGACCCGTCGCCGACGCGGTGGCGCTGCGCTGGATAGGCGACGACCTCAACGAGGTCCTCAGGCTGGCCCAGCGTGAACTCGAGGCCTTTGCCGAGGGCGACCGCGAACCCGTCCACCTGACCGCCTGTCGCGGGCAATTGCACGAGGTCCGGGCGACGCTGCAGCTGCTCGAGCTGCACGGCGGGGCCATGCTGGCCGACGAGATGGAGCAGACCGCCGCCGCCCTGGCCGAGGGCGAAGTGGTTGAGCGCAAAGCGGCGGCCGAGGCGCTGATGCTGGGCTTGGTGCAGCTGCCCGACTACCTGGGTCGCCTCGCGGGCGGCGAGGCCGACGTGCCGCTGATGCTGCTGCCGGTGCTCAACGACCTGCGCGAGGCGCGCCGCGCGCGCGCGGTGTCGGAGATCTCGATGTTCGCACCTCAGCTCGAGACGGTGATCGCCGCCGAGCCGGTGGAGAGCGGCGGCGGCAACCCGGCGCTCGGCGAGGAGCTGCGCCTGCGCCGCGGCCCATTCCTGCGCGCCCTGCTCGGCTGGTACAAGAATCCGCAGGCAGCGGACAACCTGGAGACCATCCGCGACCTGATCGAGCAGGTGCTCGAGCAGGCCGCAACGGCCCGCATGCGCCGGCTGCTCGAGGCCGCCGACGCGGTGGTGACCGAAATCATCGAGCGCGGCGCCGAGCCCGACACCACCGAGCGCCTGCTGTTCGGCCGTATCGACCGGTTCTTCAAGGTCGTGATCGACCTCGGCGAGGCGCGGGCGGTGGAGGACTTCCCGACCGATCTGCTGCGCCACCTGCTCTACTATGCGGCCCGCTCGGAGTCCGAGCACCCGGTGGTCAGCAAGGTGCGCCAACTGGCGGTGGAGGCCAACCGCGTGGCGCGGCCGGTGCCGGGCGCCGACGGCAGCGCCGGCTCGAGTGCCGGCAACGCGTTGTTCGAGGCCGTGGGCGAGGCCCTGCGGCAGGACCTGCGCGGCATGAAGGACGACCTCGACCTGTTCATGCGCGGCAACCGCGCCGACCTCTCGCGCCTGACCCGGCTGGCGGAACCGCTGCGCCGCGTCGGCGACACCCTGGG
>JARRQB010000313.1:0-1549 GCA_037382265.1 Gammaproteobacteria bacterium
ATCGGACTCCGGGGGGGATCGCCGGCCGGCGATCTCCAGCACGGGCGCAACCCCGTCCTCGACCCGAAAGGCGATCTCCGCTTCGCCCAAGCACATGCCGTAGCAACGCGCGGGCTCGCCGGCCCGGTAGGCCGGGCGGGGATCGAGCGCGAGCACCGAGCGGATCAGCCCGGCCAGTTCCGGCTGCCCCGCCACTGCCGCGGCCGCCGCTGGCGCAAAGTCCACCCGCAGCGACGGCGCGGGCGCGGCGGCCGCAAACCCGCCCTTCGCCGCGGGCAGTGCGTCCGCGTACGGCAGGTAGGGCTTGATGTCGACGATGGGGCTGCCGTCGAGCAGGTCCATGCCGCGCACGTGCAGGCGAACCGCCGGGGCCGTCTCGACTTCCAGCAGCTCCACAGCCGAAAGTCCGAGGTGATTCGGCCGAAAAGGTGAACGACTGGCAAAGACGCCGCACGAGCGGTTGCCCCCGAGGCGGGGCGGGCGCACGCGCCTGCGCCAACCCTGAGTGAGACAGTCGTGGAATACGAAAGTCAGCCACACGTGCGAGAATGCCGCCAGTCCGTCGATCGCTGCCGGATCGTCATAGGGTGGCACCAACTCCACGTAACCGACGGCCTGGCGGACCAGGCCGGGCTGCCGCGGCACGCCGAATTTCTGTCGGTAGGGAGAAACCATGAAGCCGACAGGTTCGATCGTGTGTCGTTTCAACCGGCATGCGGACATGGCCAGGCGACCTCCGACGCGTTTTGGGAATGAAACCAGCTTTGCTACGCTCGGCGAAACTTTCACCGTCAGCCGTAGCGCCGCGCCAACGCAAGCTTCGACGGCCGCGTGGCACATGACAAGGACGGGTCACCGACGCCGGAACTGGCCCGCCGCACTGGACGCTATGGAACACACCCGCCCAAGCAGTCTGCCTACAGCGACTCCGCTGCGCACCGGTCTCCTGATGACCGGCACGGCCGCGCTCGGGGCCGCGGTGTTCTGGGTGGGCTTGTGGGTCTTCGATCTGACCACCGGCAGGCCCCCCACCGGCTGGTTTCTGCTGGCCTTCGTGGTGATGACCGTGCTGCAGGCGGTCACCCGTGGCCTGCGCCAACAGGCTGGAACCGAACGTCCGCTGCCGGACAGCCGGCCCGCGGGGGCCGACGCGCTCTGGCAGGCTAGCACCGAGGCCCCCGCCACGCCGCCGGGCGCTTCGCCGACCGAGACCGCGGAGGACGCCACCCCGGGCGGCCCGGCCATGCCCGGGGCGCCGCCGCCCGACCGGCAGCACACGCGGCTGCGGCAGATCTTCGACAGTTCGAACGACGCCATCTTCCTGGTCGATCCGGCCGACGGCCGCATCCTCGACTGCAACCCGCGCGCCGAAACCATGCTCGGCCACGACCGGGACACCCTGCTGCAACGGAGACTCGGCGACTTCCAGGCCGACGAGGGCCACAGCTTCGAGGGCTTCGCCGCCCTCGTACTGGAGGCCGGCGCTGCGTTCTCGGATGAACTCCACTACCTCGCCAGCGACGGCCGGCACGTCCCGACCGAGATCTCC
>JARRQB010000313.1:1563-4292 GCA_037382265.1 Gammaproteobacteria bacterium
GATCTCCGCCTCGGTGCTGGACCTGGACGAAGGGCGGGTGCTGCTGTTCATGGTGCGCGACATCAGCGAGCGCAAGCTCGCCGAGTCGCGCATCCAGCACCTCGCCTACCACGACACCCTGACCGACCTACCCAACCGCTCGCTGTTCAAGGACCGCATGCAGGTGGCGCTGGCGCGCTCCCGGCGCAGCGGCGACATCGGCGCACTGCTGTTTCTCGACCTGGACAACTTCAAGCGCATCAACGACACCCTCGGCCATTCGGTCGGCGACCGCCTGCTGCAGATCCTGGCGCGGCGTCTGACCGGCACTCTGCGCGCCGAGGACACGGTGGCGCGGCTGGGCGGTGACGAGTTCGTCATCCTGGTCGAGCGCATGGGTCGCGACATCGAAGAGGCGCACGCGCGGATCGAGGACATCTCGGCCAAGCTGCGCGCCGCCATGGCACAACCCTACCACCTGGACGGCCGGGAACTGCACGTCAGCGGCAGCATCGGCATCGTGACCTTCCCCCAGAACGGATCCGACGTCGATGAGCTGCTGCGCCACGCCGACGTGGCGATGTACCAGGCCAAGGGGTCGGGGCGCGACACCGCGCGGGTCTTCTCCGAGGACATGCAGCGTGGCGCCGTGGAACGCCTCGAACTGGAAGAGCGGCTGCGCCACGCGCTGCGCGACGGCCAGCTGGCGCTGTACTACCAGCCGGTGATGACGCTGCGCGACGGTCGCATGGCAGGTGCCGAGGCGCTGTTGCGCTGGCGCCACGAGGACGGCGCCCTGGTCACCGCGACGGAGTTCCTGGGCCAGGTCGAGGATCCCGCGCTGAACATTCGCATCGCCGACTGGGTACTGGCCGAGGCCTTCCGCACCATCGCCGCGCTGCAGCGCACGGGCTCGCTGGAACCGCCCTGTTACGTCTCGGTCAATCTCAGCCCGCTGCAGTTCCGTCAGCTGGACTTTGCCGAGCGCGTGCGGCGCCTGCTCGCGGAGGCAGGCGCCGACCCCAGGTTGGTACAGTTCGAAATCACCGAGCAAGCACTGGACCACTCCCCCGAGGCGGCGGCCGATCGCCTGCAGGCCCTGCGTGGCCAGGGCATTCGCTTCGCCATCGACGACTTCGGCACCGGCTACTCGTGTCTTGCCAATCTAAAAGGCCTGCCGCTGGACGCGCTGAAGATCGACCGCTCGTTTATCCGCCAGGTAAACGAGGACCCGAACGACGCAGCCATCGTCGATTCCATCCTGTCGCTTGCCGACCACTTCGGCCTGAGCGCCATCGCCGAGGGCGTGGAGAACCGCGAACAGCTGTTGTTCCTGCGCGCCCGCGGCTGTCAGTACTATCAGGGGATGCTGGGCCGGCCGCCACTCAGCGAAGCGGAGTTCACCGATGAGGTGATCCAGCGGGCCGCCATGGCGGACCTGCCCTGAGGCGTCACTCCCGCTGCAGGCGCTCGCGCCGGGCCGCCAGCTGCTGGTGGTAGAAGCGAATCATCGCCTTCTCGTACGCGCAGTCGCCGTCGTGGCCGATCTCGGCGAGGCGCGCCTCCATAAACGCAATCTCTTCCCGGAGTCGATCCGCGTCGTCGTGCGGTCGGCGTTGAGCCGGAAGCGTAGTGTCGAGCCACATGGTCCATGCCTTCCTCGGTTGTCTCGCGCCAGCATAGAAGCCGTTTGTGTACCCGACGTGACAGCGCCTAACCGGCTCAGTCGCGCCGCAGACGGTCCGAGACGGCGATCGGCGTCGGAAACCTGAGCACGACCACGTAGGAGGAAACCAGGAAGGTCAGCAGCGTGGCAAGCTGGATGAGATAGGAAGCCTGCTCGCCGATTACCTGCCGCTCCACCGCGAGGACGGCGATCAGCAGCGAGAACTCGCTCATCTGCCCGAGGCGAAAGCCGACCTCGTGGGAGCGCTGGGCCGACTCTCCGGTGCGGCGCAGCAGCCAACCGAACACTGGCGGCTTCAGCACTAGCACCACCAGCGCCAGCAACCCGGCCGGCAGCGCCACCTGCGGCACCGTGCCGACGTCGAAGCCGATGCCCAGCGAGACGAAGAACAGCACCAGAAAAAAGTCGCGCAGCGGCTTGAGGCTCTCGGCTATGAACAGCGAAATCGGGCTCGAGGCCAATGTGACCCCGCCAATGAAAGCACCGATCTCCGACGACAGGCCGAGAAGCGCGGCCAGTTCCGCCATACCCAGGCACCAGCCGATTGCCATCAGGAAGATGTACTCCTGGATCTTGTCGAAGCGGCGAATCAAGCGCAGCAGCACGTAGCGGTTCAGCAGCCAGGCCAACACCACCAGCACCGGCAGGCCTAACAGCGGTCGCGCCATCTCCCACCGGCCCAACCCGCCGCCGGCGCCCTGTACCAGCAGCATTAGCACAATGGCGAGCAGGTCCTGCAGCAGCAGGATGCTGATGATGACCTCGCCCATGCGCTGGTGGTGCAAGACCGTGGTCGGCAGCAGCTTCAGGCCGATGATGGTGCTGGAGAAGATGAGGGAGGCACCCACCAGCAGGGCCTCGAGCTGGCTGAAACCGAATGCGAAGGTGATGAGGTAGCCGGCGAGCGCGAACACCAGCGAGCTCACCCGGGTCACCACGGTGGTCTTGCGCACCATGCGCAGCAGCTCCTGCGGCTGCAGATTCAGCCCCAACAGGAACAGCAGGAAGGTGATGCCGAACTCGGCGATGTCGCGCATCAGCGGCTCGTCGGGCACCAGCCCCA
>JARRQB010000314.1:0-3981 GCA_037382265.1 Gammaproteobacteria bacterium
TCGCCTGGGCGTGCCACAGCCGCAGCAGATTGGTGTTGTTGACCCCGAAACCGAGAATGGGCGTGTCGTAGGCGACGCCGTACAACTGCTCGGCTGGGACCCAGCGGACCCGATAGCGGCCGTCGGCGCCCGTATGGTGTTCGGTGTGACCGCCGTAGCCGACCGGGAAGCGCAGCTCCGGGCGTGGGATTTCCCACGGGTTGCCCGAGCTCAACCACAGGTCGGCGTTCTCGACCTGCCAGCCGTCACGGATCTGCTGTTGGAAGATGCCGAATTCGTAGCGTATGCCGTATCCGATCGCTGGAATCTGCAGGGTAGCCAGCGAGTCCATGAAGCAGGCGGCGAGCCGGCCGAGGCCGCCGTTACCGAGGCCGGGTTCGTCCTCTTGCTCGAGCACCTTGCCGAAGTCGAGTCCGAGGTCGCGCATGGCCTGTCGGCTGGTCTCCACCATGCCCAGGTTGATCAGGTTGTTGCCGAGGTGGGGCCCGAGCAGGTACTCGGCGGACAGGTAACAGACCGTGCGGGCGCCAGTTTCCTTGTAGGTCTGCGCGGTACGTATCCAGCGGTGCAGCATGCGGTCGCGCACCGTGTAGGCGGCGGCCATGTAGAAGTCGTGGAGGGTGGCGACGTCGGGAAAGCGAGCCTGCAGGTAAAAAAGGTTGTCGAGCAGGGCGCGTTTGAAACCTTCGGGCGCCATGCTGGTGCGCGTGTGGTCCGCATCGCGCTTGATCGGCGAGTCGACGTGTTCGGTCATGGCGTGTCCCCTGGACCCTCCGGCGGCCCAGCCAAACCCCGCCTACGCGTCACCCACTCGACCACATGTGACGGCAAGGCGGCGAAACCGGGTCCGGCGGAGCGGGGGCGCGCCCGGCGTCGGATGGGGGCGGCGCACGACAACGGCTGTGGCATGGACCCGCGCGACGAACCTTGTCTGTCATCATGGAGACCGGGCAACGTATCAGGCGTTTCCAGAACCTCGGAACAGCACAACAACGTTGACAGCCGGTCCCACTCTTGATTTACGGTTAGGTTCAGCGAGGGCAGGGCCCATGCCACAGCCGTCGTCCTTAACATCGAGTATCGGCGCTTTCGCGGCGGACTTTATTGATCGACAGCAATATCGGGCTATCCATGATCCATCGTCTCCGACGCCGGTCCAATCCCTGGAAGGCGCGCCTGTTCTGGTTCGTGCTGGTCGTCGGCGGCATCGGCGGCACGGCGGGTTACTACTACCTCCACCCCGAGGAACTCCCCGCCTGGGCGGCACGCACTGGGGTGGGGCGGGACCTGCAGCGCATCACCGTCTACAAATGGCAGGACGCCGACGGGCGCTGGCACATCACCGACGCGCCGCCGCCCGAGGGCATTCAGTTCCGCCGCGAGACGTATACCCCGGACACCAACGTGCTGCCGCTGCCGCCGAAGCTGCAGGACTGAACCCGAACCCACCGCGAACGCCGCAGTCATTTGAAATCGCAACCGCCCTTGCGCTTTAAGCTGGGTGGCTGTCCGGTTCCGGACCCATGATCAGCAGTTACAAGTCGGCCTTCCTCGTGGTGTTCACCGCCATGATGGTGATCACGGTGGTCAGCGTGGGCTCCAACGCCTATCGGCGGGCGGCCGAGATTTCCTTCAGCCTGTCGTCGGACGTCATCGGCGAGATGTCGGACAAGATCGTCAACCGCACGGTCGGGATCTTCGAGGCGGCGGACCTCTATCTCGAGACCAATGCTGCCCTGTTCCCCGGACGCGGCGACGGCGTCGCGCGCGACCGCCTGCTCCGGTTGTTCTGGCGCCAGCTGCAGCTCAAGCCGCAACTGTTGTCGATGTACCTCGCCGACCCCGGCGGCAACCTGCTGCAGGTACGGGTTCGCCCGCAGCTGTTGACGCGTACGATTGATCGCACCGGGGACGCCTCGGTAGGGCAACTCGTCTATCGCGACAGTGCCTACGAGCCGATCGCCCACATCGACGGCAACGGTCAGTTCGATCCCCTCGGCCGTCCGTGGTACACCGGCGCCGCGCAAGCCAGAGGCGCGGTGTACTGGTCGCCGGTTTATCGCTTCTACGAGACGTCCGAGGCAGGCGTCACGGCCGCCAAGGCGGTGTACGGGCAGGATGGGGAACTGCAGGCCGTGCTCGGGATCGACATCGCGCTGCGCAGCCTGTCGGAGTTTCTCGCCTAACAGCGCGACACCCGCGGCGCGCTGGCATTGATCATCGACCGGGACGACAACCTGGTTGCTGCGCCCTACCAGTTGGAGCTGCGCGACGGCGGGGCCGGGGGCAGCGAGGCGCTGGGGTCCATCGAGCAACTGTCCGACGGCTGGCTGGTCGAGGCCTATCGCACGCTGAAGGGCGGCGACGAGCTGTCCGCTACCGACGGCGGCTACCGCAGCGTCAGTCACGGAGATAAGCGCTACATCACGCACCTGCACCGATTTCCGGATCACTGGAGCGACGGCTGGCAGCTGTTGATCGCGGTCCCCGAGGCCTCGTTGCTCGCCGCAACGGAACGCCTGCTGTCCGAGTCCGTCGTCATTTCCCTGATCATCCTCATCGCCGCCGTACTGTTGGTGTACTTTCTGGCCATGCGGCTGTTCGAGCCCATGCGCAGGCTCGTCCACCACACCGAGCTGATCAAGCAGTTCAGGCTGCAGGAGGTGCGGCCCGTCGCCTCGAGGTTCGAAGAGATCGAGGCCATGGATCAGGCGATTTACAGCATGCGATCTGATTCAGTCGGGCGAGGAACCCGAACCGGGCGGCGAGGTCGTCGAGCTGACCCTGTTTTTCTCGGCGATGGCGGAGTTCTCCGCGCTGATGGTCAAGCTGCCGCCCGAGCGGGTGACGGCGCTGCTCGCGCGCAGCCTCGACGAGTTCACGCGCATGATCCACCGCTACGGCGGCACCATCGACAACTACCTCGGCGAGAGCATCATGGCGTTCTGGGGTGCGCCGGTGAGTGTCGCCGACGGACCGCAACGCGCCTGCCGGGCGGCGTTGCAGTGCGTGCGCGTCGAGCGCGAGCTGCGGCGCAAGGACCCGAAGTCTTTCCCGACGGCGACGCGTAACCTGTTCGCCATCCACCGTGGTCCCGCCATCGTCGGCAATATCGGTTCATCCGCGCGGATGGCCTACACGGCGATCGGCGACAGCGTGGAGTTCGCCTGGAACCTGCGCCAGCTCAACCACCGCTACGGCACGCGGATCATCGTCAGCGAGCCGGTGCACGCGGTCGTCGCCGAACAATTCTGGCTGCGGCGCCTGGACGTGATCCACTTGCAGGGGCGCTCCGAGGGGCTGCCGATATACGAGTTGCTCGGCGAGCGCAGCGAGGCACTCGCCAACGACGTGCACGAGTTCGTGCGTTCCTACGAGGCCGGTCTGGAGGCGCTCGAGGCGGCGGCGTGGCACGAGGCGACGCCGATCTTCGAGCGCCTTGCCGAGGCTCGCCCCGCAGACCCGTCGGTGAAGCTGATGCGGCTGCGCTGCAGCATGCGCGACACGGCGATCTGTCCGCGCCTGACGGCGTCCGGTGCCGAGGTCCCGAACGAGGCGGCGGTCGGCTGAGGGACGGGCGGCATGCACGAGTACGACGAGGACAAGCGCCTGGGCGAGTCGATCGAACGGCTCGACCGCATCTTGCACCGCATGGCGACCCGCCAGTCCCGCCTGGAGCAGCGCGTTGCCGATATCTACCAGACCGCCCTCGTCGCGCTCACGGTGATCGTGGTGTCGATCGCCCTCTTGGTCGTTATCCTGTCGCGCCAGGTGCCGGCGATGACCTCGGCGATCACCGCCATGAACACGCGATTTGCGAACGTGTCCGACGACATGGCGCGCATGGACGACACGGTGCGTGCCATGCGCCAGGGCATCGACAGCCTGCCGCTGATCATCGCGCACGTCGACCGAGTGCACGGGGACATGGCGTCCATAGCGGGCGAGGTGCGGGCGGTCGGCGATGCCTTCGCGTCGATC
>JARRQB010000315.1:0-2718 GCA_037382265.1 Gammaproteobacteria bacterium
AGATCCAGCCCGATCTCATGGCCGTGCGCGCGCGCGAGGGCATTGTCAAACTGTTGTGCCATTCTGGCGAGCTTCTGCCGACGGTCGTGGTCCTGAATGATCTGCACTGGATCGATGAACGCTCGGAGCGGGTATTGTCCTATGTTCTCGAGAACGCCGTGTGCCGCGGCGTGCTGTTCCTGTGCACCTACAGGCAGCGCTACACTCCCGGATGGGACAGCCTTCCGCAGGTCCGGCGCCTCGACCTGAAGCCCTTGCCGGAGGAGGCCGCTGCCACGCTTTTCTCGCGGCTCGCAGGGGCGGAGGCTGGCGTCAGCAGCGAGCTGATCGCGCGGTCCGGCGGCAATCCGTATTTCATCCAGGAACTTGCGCACATGGCGGGGCAATCGAGCCCCAAGTCAAATGAATCGGACAACGTGCCGCTGAGCCTCAACGGCCTTCTTCAGGAACGGATCGACCGCCTGAGCCCGGCAGCTCTGGACCTGATCCGTACCGCAAGCGCTATCGGTCACCGGTTCGACATCGAGGATCTGGCCCAGCCGGGATCAGCGCGCGACGCAGCCATGGCCGAGCTTCTCGATCGCGGCTATGTCATCGCCGATCCGCAGCGCTCCGGTCTCTGCCGCTTCAGCCATTCCCTGCTTCAGGCGGCGGTCTATGACGGCATGGTTCGCGACGACCTCGTTCGCGTTCACGGCCGCATCGCAAATCACATCGAGACTCTGGGTAAACCAAACGTGTCGGGTCGGTGCGAGGAGCTCGCGCGGCACATGGAAATCGCCGGCGAAAATTTGAAGGCCGCGCGCTACGCCTATCTGTCCGGTCACAAGGCCAATGCGGTTTTCGCACTGAAGGATGCGGCGCATTGGTTCGAAACGGCGCTCCGCTTGCTGCCGGACACCCTGTTCGAGGACGATGCGAGGATGCGGCGCCAGGCCATGGCCGAGCTGATCTACGTGCGGTGCTGGAATGCCGATTTCGACGACATGGTGAGCCTTGCCGATGCTGCGCTGGCGGAACTCGACCCCTCCGATGTGACGCCGGAGACCGCACAGTTCCGATCCTGGACGGCAGAAGCCTACATCCATACGTTCCGGCTCCACGAGGCGGAGACGATACTCCACACCCTGCTTGAGGCAGATAAGGACACTTTACCCGACGAGACTCGCGTGCTGGCGCTCGCGCAATACGGCTGGCTATGCTCGCTCAAGCCCGCGACCGAGGAAAGTTCCAGCGAGACACGGCGCCTGGCCAAGCTTGCGCACCTGACCGCACGAGCGGATGCCGATCCCTTCCCGCAATTCATGCTCACCTATGCGCATGCGGCGCGGGAGATGCATCGGGGTGCCTATTCGCGGGCGATGGCGCATGCCGATGCCCTGATCGCCCTTGGCGCGGACCGAGGCTATCCGCCAGCCACCTGCTGGGGGCATTGCTTTCGCGCGTTCATAGCCGCCGACGCGGGCAACGAGTCCGACGTCATGCCGCATTTCGACGCCGCCACCGACAGCGCACTCAGCCGCTTCGATCAACTTGGCGTCGATCTCTGCCGGGGCGCGGCCCTGCATCGGCTCGACCGGCTGGCGGAGTCGCTGGAGCTCTTGGAAACGCTGCGTCGCAGGGTTCCGGAGGTCGGGGCCTTCCACTTCAGCCACCTTGCGCTGGCCGCGCAGGGACATGGCAGAATGCTGCGGGGCCAGGCCGGCGGCGCCGAGATACTGCGCGCAAATGCCAAGAAATCCAGCGCGAAAGGTTATGAATGCGGTGCCGCAGTCCTTCTTGCGCATCTGGGCGATGCACTGTTGCGAACGGGCGAGCCGGACCGCGCGGTCGATGTGCTCCAGGATGCGCATGACCGGGCCGAAAGACTTGGCATGATCCGGGTACAGGCGGAAACGCTGGCCGGGCTGGGCATGTGTCTGGCCCAAGGCGGCGATCAGCACGCCGCCGCCAGAGCCTTTTCGAAGTCGCTGGAGCTTGCGAGGATCACCGACTGGTTCCCGCTGGAACGCCGCCTGCGCCAAATGCAGCACGAGTCGGCACGTATCTGACAGGAGAGCAGCCCTGTTTCGGAACGCCGCCTTCCATCGCTCGGTGTCTATGACCAACCGCTCATGCGTGAAGCGCCCTTCCGCGTCGAAGCCCCAATAGATCGCGGTCTGGCCGCCCCCGGGCAGTCTGTTGGACGTCCATGGCACGACAGTCACCACCACGCCGGTCTCGCCCTCGGAAACAAAGCAGGTCCTTTATGTCGAAACCGGGCGGCAGCGCTTCCCCGATACCGTCGAGCGCCCCGTGAAAGAGGGTTCGTCTTTCCGGGACAGCGGCTTGTCCCGGCAGCACGAAGACCATGTTGCCGGACCGAGAGAGGTTCAAATCGTCGCAAGACAGTTTATTGACGCGACAGATCACTCTATACGCGAAACCACCTCATGTGGGATTGAGCTTCATGTCAGGTCAAATCATCTGCGTCGCGCAGCAAAGGGCGGCTCCGGAAAAACCACGGTTGTCGTGAGCCTTGCGACGGCCTTTCTGTCGAAAGGCAAGACCGTGGCCTTGCTGGACACGGATCCGCAAGGAAGTCTCGGCAAGTGGTTCGACATGCGCGAGGAAAGACTGGGCGAGAACCCACATCTCCATTTTTCCACTGCGACGCCCTGGGGGATATCGCGTGAACTGCGATCTCTCAGGAAGGTCGCGGATTACATTCTCGTCGAC
>JARRQB010000316.1:0-2715 GCA_037382265.1 Gammaproteobacteria bacterium
CACCCGCGCCTGGTACTACATCCATATCGCGGCCGACCCCACTGACGACAATACGGTCTGGGTGCTGAACACCGGGCTTTACAAGTCGGTCGACGGCGGCAAGGAATGGGAACTGGTCAAGACGCCGCACGGTGATCACCACGACCACTGGATCAATCCGGACAACGGTCTCAACATGATCAGCGGCAACGACGGCGGCGCCACGATCACGTTCGACGGCGGCCAGACCTGGTCCAGCATCATGAACCAGCCGACCGCGCAGTTTTATCGCGTCACCACCGACAACCAGGTGCCGTTCCGCATCTATGGCGGCCAGCAGGACAACACCACCGTCGCCATCGCCAGCGAGAGCCTGTACGGCGGCATCGGCGTGGCCGATTATTTCGACGTCGGCGGCGGCGAGAGCGCCCACATCGCCTTCGACCCCGACAACCCGAGGTTGATCTACGCCACCTCGATCAATGGCGAACTGACCGAGTACGACCGTGAAACCGAGCTGAAGCGGACCATCATCCCCTACCCCGAAATGATGTTCGGCAAGGACTCGAAGGATCTTCGTTACCGGGCCAACTGGAATGCGCCCGTGGCGACTTCGCCGCACGATCCCTCCGTCATTTACTTCGGCACGCAGTTTCTGCTGATGAGCAAGGACCGCGGCACGAACTGGACCCCGATCAGCCCGGACCTGACCCGCAACGACCCCGAGAAGCAGGGCCGCAACGGCGGGCCGCTGACCCCAGAAAACGTGGGCGCGGAGTTCTACAACACGATCTTCTACGTCGTCGAGTCTCCGCACGAAAAGGGCACCATCTGGGTCGGCAGTGACGACGGCCTGGTCCACGTGACCCGCGACGGCGGCGAGAATTGGCTGAATGTCTCTCCGCCGCACAAGGGCGAGTACAGCGACGAGGCCTACATCAACGCCATCGAGATCAGCCCGCACGCCCCCGGAACGGTTTACCTGGCGGTGACGGGGTTCAAGCTGAACGACTTCAGTCCCTATATCTACAAAACGACCGACTACGGAAAGTCCTGGAAGCGCATCGACGACGGACTGCCCGACGACACCTTCGTGCGCGTCGTGCGCGAGGACCCTGCGCAAAAAGGCCTGCTCTATGCGGGCACCGAGTCCGGCATGTTCGTCTCCTGGAACGACGGCGCCGATTGGCAGCCGCTGCAGCTGAACCTGCCGCCGGTGCCGATCACCGACCTGGCGCTGCGCCATGACAAGCTGGTCGCGGCGACCCAGGGGCGCGCCTTCTGGGTGCTCGACGACCTGTTCGTGGTGCGCCAGGCGGGCGCCGGCATCGGCGATGACCTCAGGCTGTTCGAACCGGGCACCGTCACGATGACCAGTCGCGAAGGCTGGGGCGTGGGCGATTTCGAAGGCAGCAATCCCGAACGGGGCGTTCCCCTCTATTACGTATTGGGAGAGGACAGCGATGAGCCGCTGACCATCGAAATCCTCGACTCGTCCGGCGCCCTGGTGCGCAGCTACAGCAGCGAGGAGACCGACTTCGAGCGCTGCCGGCTGGCCAACATGGACATGCGCAGACCGTTCGAGATCGAGTACCCGGCAAAAGACAAGGGCCTGAACAAGTGGATGTGGGATTTTCGCCGCAACGGCGTGCACTGCATCGAAGACGTCAAGATCTTCGCCGGTTTCGGCGGCGCCACGGTATTGCCTGGCGAATACCGCGCCAGGGTCTCGCAGGGAGACCGTCGCGCTGAAGCCCCGTTCACGATCGTCCCCGATCCGCGCTTGACGGCGACGCCGGAGCAGATGCAGGAATGGTCGGCCCGGCTGGACGAGACCGCGGCGCTGCTGGACGAGATCCTGAGACGGCTCGGCGAGGCCCGCAAGGCCAGCGGCCAGGTGGCGGCCCTGATGGCGGATTACCCGGACGACGCCGAGTTGCAGCAGGCCGGACAGGCAGCGATCGACGCCATCATGGCCTGGGACCACCTTTTGAACCAGCCCCTGCACGAGACCTACGAGGACGAAGACGCCTGGGAGACCATGCTGGCCGGCCAGGTCCGCTACCTGCTGGACGTCATCGACGGCACCGGGGCCCCGATCACCGGTGGCCAACTGGAGCGGCTGGCGGACCTCAAGGCCGAGTGGCAGCAGCGCCGCGGCGAACTGCAGACCCTGGCGAACGAGCAACTGGCTCCGCTCAACGAATGGGCGCGCGAACGCGGCGTGCAGCACGTCGCCATGCCGAACAACTAGCGCGGCGCCGCGTCCGTGGGCAGGCGCAGCCGCGACACGCGGCAGACCCGGGGCGGTGCCGGCATCCGCCAGTTGCCCTGGCGGGAGATCGTCAACGACTATCCCCGGCTCGAGGTCCTGAGCGCCGACCAGGTCGAAGCCATCCACCTGGCATCGATGGACCTGCTCGAGAATCAGGGCATGCGGGTTCTGCACCGGGGCGCCCGTGAATTGTTGGCGAAAGCCGGCGCCCTGGTGGATCACGGCGAGCAGATGGTGCGGTTCGACCGCGCCATGCTCCTCGAGCAGGTCGCGCGGGCGCCCGCTGAATTCACGCTGCATGCCCGCAACCCGGCAAAAAACTTCCGGGTCGGCGGCAAGCACCTGGCCTTTACCTCGGTCGGCGGCCCGGCCTACTGCAACGACCTGGATCGCGGGCGCCGGCGCGGCCGCTTCGAGGAGGCCTGCGACTACCTGCGGCTGGTGCAGAGCCTGGACATCAT
>JARRQB010000317.1:0-2709 GCA_037382265.1 Gammaproteobacteria bacterium
CATCGACGCCGCCCGGGCGGCGGGTGCCGAGCAGCACGCCAGCAAGCAGTTGCAGGAAGCCAACTCACTTCTGGAATCCGCCCAAGACCTGCTCAACGACCGTCGCTTCCGGGACGCCAAGCGCAGCGCGTCGCAGGCCCGGGACGCGGCGATACGCGCCCGCGAGGCGGCCGAGGCGGTCGCAGATGAATGACGCAGCGCCGGTGGCAGGGAATTTTCTTCCTGTTTGTCGCGTCCTTCCTAGTTAGTCTCCCAGCGCGTTGTCGGAGCGCGCTGCTTGACATTCAAGCACCCTGGGTGTTAGTTTCGATTGACCAATAAGAGACGAAAAAGTCTCGCAGGATCAACCACTAGCGGAGTCAAATTCATGATACGAAGTCTTGTCGGCAAGCAACTGAGTGTTCTGGTTCTCACGCTCGGCGTCACCGTGGGTTGCGCGAGTTCTCCGAAGGAGGCCAGTTCCTCCGGCGCGAGCGGGGATGCGAGCCAGGCGATCGAGACTGCCAAGAAGGAGGTCGCCGAAGCCAAGGAGTTGGGCTGGGTGTGGCGTGATACCGAAGATCTGCTGACGCAAGCCGAGGCGGCCGCAGGTGAAGGCGACAGCGATACCGCCGTCAAGCTCGCCAACAAGGCCGGCGCCCAGGCCAAACTGGCAGTCAACCAGTACTACCTGGAAAAGGCGAAATTCCTCCATCAACAGGCCAGCGCTTCGAAGTCCCTGTCGGCGGATCAGAAACGCGCGCTGTCGGAGGCGCAGGAAGCGATTCGCAACGCCGAGGGCCGCAAGGCTTACGATCTGGTGGCACCCATAGCGGGTAAAGACAGCGCCTGATTCGCGCCGCCTGGTCTGCCGGTAGTCGATCGCGGCGCACTGCCGCAGCAGCGCTACCGGGTACGGGCAGCCCGTACCCACAATGCAAAGGCTCCTCCGGGAGCCTTTGTGCTTTTTGAGGTTGGGCTTTTCCGAGCTGTCCGCCCCGCTCCGACGCGAGGGTGTTCACTCCGGCACGACGACAAAACGCTCGAAGCCGGGTCCGGAATCCTCGAGTTCCGTGCAGTGCACGAGGTACCGGCCGCCAGCGTCGTACACGGTGACCCGCTGGCCGATCAGCACGCGCCCGCTGGGTACGATCAGCGTAAGCACAGGCTCGAGCGCACGCTGTTGATAGACGGACAACGCCGGCTCACAGGTCGGGCCCGACCCGCCCCCTGTCTCGATCACCACGGCTTTGACGTCGCGCGTAACGTATTCGATGCCCATGTCGAAACCGCCGCCGCTGTCGTTGTCGGTGAGCCAGCGGCATACGGCCAGTACCCAGCCACCCGTAGCGCGGTGGCGTTTTCGCCGCAGCGCCAGCAGCTGCCCGACTTGCAGGGAAAACGCGGATGGCCCGTGGTGGCTGAGCGCCACACCACCGCTGCTGCGATTGATCGTCACGCAGGTGACCGCACCCGGTAGCGGCCGGGGTGCGCGAGGCTCGGGCGCCGGGACGCTGCCGAGGTCGATCGCCTGCTCGTCGGTCGAATCGACAAACAGTTTGCTGTCGAAACAGCGCCCGCGGTTGAACGCTGCGTAGATGGCCTCCAGACCGGCCATCACTTCGATGTGCGCATCCACGGCTTGACGGTCCCGGGCGCGGCTGGGCGGTGTATGCCAGTCGGCGTGCAAAGTCTGCAGCGTGCGCAGCAATGCGCCCGGCGGCGTCGCGGCCGCCAGGCCGATGGCCGAGGGCGGCGCACCGCGCTTGAGTGTCGCGACGTCTTTACCGATCTGCCCGAGCAGCGCATCGAGTTCGATCGCGAGCGCGTCCCGCGTGCCTTTGTCCGCCTGCACCCGGGCGCTGCGCAGGGCGAGCCGCGCCACGCCGCTCGGTGGCTCGGTGTCGCTACAGACCGCGGTCAACTGCACATGCTTGCGCAGGTAGGTGTCGAGCGCCACGGCCATGCCGCGCGGCAGACGGTAGGGGTTGGCCAGCTGCAGCAACGCGGCACAGCGGAAGGCGGCATCGATGTCGAGTGCGCCCGCGCCCGGCAGCGTCGCGCCGTGATGACGGCGTCCGGTGCGGTGGGCGTAGCGATACAGGGCCAGGCATTCATTCCACAGGGCACGCGGTGCGCGGCGGTAGGTCGAATAATAGTGCAGCAGTTGCAGCCCCAGGGCGTGCAGGGCGCCCAGCAGAGCCGTCGACAGGTGGCGTCGGTCCAGCACACCTGCCTGCGGCCTGGTCAGTTCGTGCACCGCGATCTTGTAGCCGAAACCGATGTCCTGGCTGAAACGTTTCAGCAATGACTGCACGCGTTCGGCCTCCGCCGCCGCGCAGACGGATTCAGCGATGCGCTGGTAGCTGGCGAGAAACGCAGTGAGAACCTCGATGCGCACCGCGGCGCTGATCGCCTGTCGATTCATGACGCGCAGTTGCTGACTGGCAAGCGTGGCGCTGCGCTCCAGATTCAAATACGGCAGGTTGTCCAGCCAGGCGCGAACCTCGCCCGGCCGGATTTTGGTGGCGCGGGCAGTCTCCCGGGCCGGAATGGTCAGCTGAAGATCCAACGATAAGCGCCAAGTGAGCGGTTTACTGGTGGATATAGCGGACCGCGGACGCAAATCTGGAAATGGGCGAGCGGCGGCCAGCGCGCCGGCGGTCGTCATGCGAGCCGCGCCGCGCCGCGCCGGAGCTAGACCTCAGACTCGCCGGCCGCCACTGCGCT
>JARRQB010000318.1:0-2707 GCA_037382265.1 Gammaproteobacteria bacterium
CTCAGCGGGTCGCCGGCGTCGCGCGCGCCGGCGTCGGTGATCAGCACCACGTAGCGGGCGTTGTGGCCGCTCCAGTCCATGTCGTCGAGGGCCTGTTTGACGCCGGCGTAGGCGTCCTCGCGGAAGTCCCGGCTCGACACCTGCGTCGCCGACAGCTCGTTGACGTTGTTCAGGAAGGTCGTGGGGTTGCGGCCCTGCTCGAGGTCCACGTAGGTGCGTGCCAGGTATTCGAGGCCGGGTGCCGCCTCGAGGTTGTCGCGGAAGGCCACCAGGCCGAAATTGACGTTGCCGAGCAGACCGGCGTCGCCCAGCCGGTCGTAGATCTTCATGACCGCCTCGCGGGTCCGCTCGATGTAGGGGTCCATCGACAGCGTCGCGTCGATGACGAACACCAGCCCGGCGGTGTAGCCGTCCGGCCCGGTCTGCGAGGGGGTGGCTTGGGCGGGGACGGCTGCCGCGGCGGCGGACGCCGGTGCCGCGGCTTGGACCGAAGCGGGCGTCGGGGCGGCGCCGTCGGCAACCGCCTCCAGCGGCACGCTGGACACCCGCAGCAGCCGGGCCAGTTCGTTGCCCACGTAGAGGTCTTCGTGCGCGCGGATCGGCACCAGGTAGAAGTCTTCGTTGATGTCGATGTGGTTGGCCGGCTGGATCGCGACCACCGGCGAGCCGTCCGGCAGGGTGTCGGACACCGCTTCCAGGTAGAGCTGGCTGTAGCGCTCGAGCTGGCGCTCGGTCGCCATCGTCTTCAACGCCTCCTTGTCGCGGAACAGCAGCGCGCGGTCGTGGCCCACCGGGTCGCGGAACACGACGGTCAGCCCCTGGTTCCACTCCAGGGTGCGGCCGGCCGGCAGCCAGCCCACGACGTCGCCGTGCCGCCCCGTGCCGACCTGCAGCCAGGCGTTCTCGCCCTCGCCCTTGCTGGCGTACACGTAGAACGCGGTGAACGGGGTCACCGGCTCGCCGGCGGTGCGCGCGCCGGGCGCCGGCTGCAGCAGTGCGCCCGGCGCGGCGAGCACCCGCTGGTAGAGGCTCTGTTTGCCGGGCATCAGCAGGGGTTCGGTCGCCTCCTGCGCCGCGGCGGCTCCCGCGCCCAGCAGGCTCGCCAGCAGCAGGAGGACCGCGTGGTAAGGGGGGGTGGTTCGCATGGTGAGCCGTTTCCTCATCGGAACTGCAGCAGGAGCCGTTGCGCTTCGGGGTCGCCTTCGGCGGCCGCCTGCTCGAGGCGCGTGCGCAGGTTGTCCAGCCGCCGGGCCGCCTCGCCGTCGCCGGCGTCCGCCGCCACCTTGTACCACTTCAGTGCCTGTGCGGGGTCCGGTGCGTCGAGCGCGCCCATGCCGGCCTCGTGATAGGTCGGGTCCGACAGGGTGCCCAGCACCAGCGCCGAGGGGGCGTGGCCGAGGCGCGCGGCGTAGAAGTGGATCAGCCAGGCGTCGGTCAGGCGTCCCTCGCTGCGCAGCCGTTCCGCTTCGGCGTAGGCGGCTGCCGGGTCGGGCGTCGTGGCGGCCTGCTGGCGTTCGATGAAGGTGCGGGCGTAATCGCCGTCGGCCTCGGGGGGTTGCGCGGGCGCCGGCGGCGCGGCGGGCGGTTCGACGCTCGCTGCCGGGGCGGCCGGCTTGGGCAGCGTCGGCAACGGCGGCGTCTGCGGCTCGTCGCTGTTTTCCGGCACCAGCCAGATGGCCAACAGGGTCAGCACGAGCACCGCGGCGATGGCGGGCCACAGCCGGCGTCGTGAACCCGGGCCGGGGTCGGTGGCGGTGTCTTCGGAGTCTTCCATTGGCGGCGGTGTCCGGCGGTCCGATGGGCGGTATGCGTCGATTATCGCGATTCGTGCCGCAATTAGGAACCGGGAACCCGGTTTGGCGTAGCATCGGTCCCGGACGCGAGCCATGGGGGGTGCTCAAGGTGCAGATTGTGTTGTGGTTTTGTCTGGCGTGGCTGCTGGTCGGCCCGGTCGTGGCCGGCGCCGGCCGGGCCGCCTACCTGGACACCATCCCGGTGTTCTGGCGCACCCTGTACCCGGACGGCGGGCGCGGCCTGTACTGCGGCGAGCCGTTCGCGCCCCACGACCGCGCCTACAACATCGAGCACGTCTTCCCGATGAGCTGGGTGAGCCGCGAACTGCGTTGCGGCGACCGCGACCGGTGCCGGCGCACCAGCGAGCGCTTCAACCGCATCGAGTCCGACATGCACAACCTCTACCCCGCGCGCAAGGAACTCAATCAGGCCCGCGGCGCCTACCGCTACGGCGTGATCGCGGGCGAACGCCCGTACCGCGCTGGCTGCGATTTCGAGCTGGACCCGCGCGCCCGGGTCGTCGAACCGCGCCCCGAGGCCCGCGGCGAGATTGCCCGCGCCATGCTCTACATGGAACGCCACCACGGCATGCCGCTGTACCGGCGCACCCGCGCCCTGATGGAGCGCTGGCATCGCGAGGACCCGCCGGGCCCGGCGGAGCGGCTCCGCAACGATCTGATCGAGCGGGTGCAGGGCAAACGCAACCCCTACGTCGACGCCGACCCCTGAACGCCGCGCGCCGCGTATAATCGTGGCTTTTGCATGCGCCGCGCCGCCCCGCCCGACCTCGGGCCCGGCGCGCGGCGCGTTCGGAGTCGGCTGTGCCCCAAGACCTCGTCCCCCGCCTCAACGAACTGCTGCGGCAGCGCATCCTGGTGCTCGACGGCGCCTACGGGACCATGATCCAGCGCCA
>JARRQB010000319.1:0-2688 GCA_037382265.1 Gammaproteobacteria bacterium
TTGCTGGCATGCACCACGCTGTCCGTGCTGCAGATGTCGCTGATGCCGGCGGCATGCAGCCGCTCCACGGCGTCGCCGACGAACAAGGGGTGGGTCACCAGCGCCGAGATCGACGTCGCGCCGCGATCCGCCAGCTGCCGAGCCGCTTCCGCCAAGGTCTGGCCGGTGCTGGCGACGTCGTCGACCAGTACGATTTGCCGACCGGCGACGGCCAGTTCGGGCAGTTCTATACTCACCTCGCGATCGCCGAGGCGGCGTTTGCGCGCCACGCCGTAATCGAGGTTGCCCGGCTCGGCGATGGCCCGCACCCATTGCAGCGATTCCTCATCCGGCCCCACCAGCAGGGGTCGATCGGCGTGGACCGCCAGCCAGTCGGCCATGACGGGTGCCGCGCTGAGCGCAACCGCGCGACGCACCGGCACCGCTGCGCGCAAATCGCGGGTGCGGTGCAGATGAGGATCGACCGTAATCACGGTATCGAAGTGCCGGGCGAGCAGCGTCCCGATGACGCGCTGGCTGATCGCCTCACCCGGGTGGAAGGCCGTGTCCTGGCGCATGTAGCACAGGTAGGGAGCAACCAGGACCAACTGCCGTGCGCCCAACTGTGGCGCCGTGGCCGCGGCCAACTCCAGTTCCACCAGTTTTCCGTTCGGGTCTTGCAGACTGCAGCACAGGATCGTTCGTGGGGGCAGGGCGTCGGGCAGGCGCACCAGACTCTCGCCGTCCGGGAAGCGGTGGACGGCCAGGTCCGCATAGGCCATTCCTGCGGCCGCGGCCAAGCGGCGCGCCGGTTCCCGGTAGCTCGGGAAACCGATCACCACGGCGGTGTCGTGCTGTTGCGCGTGATTGTCCGGCATCGCTGTCACGGCGTCAGGGTAAAGCCGCTGTTCTGTGTCGCTGCCTCGCAGGCGAAGGTGAAATCCGCAGCGAACTCGGCATGGATGGCAAACAGCGGCTCGCCGCGCCGCACCTTGTCGCCGGCCTTTTTGTACAGGTCCACGCCTGCGCCCTTGTCCATCGGCGCGCCGGCCAGCCGGGCGATGGTTGCCATCTGCCGATTGTCGATCGCGCTCACGCTGCCGTCCCGGTCGGCAGTCACCGCATGGCGCAAGCGACCCACCTGGTGGGAGCGCTCGCTGGCGCCCTGGGCCTCGATGATGGCACGCATCTTTTCCAGGGCGCGGCCGGACTCGAGAATATCGCGGGCCAGGACGTAACCCTGACCGCCGCGCGTGTCCGGATCGAATTCCAGAATCCGGGCGGCCAGTTGCAGCGCCTTCTCGCGCAAGTCGCGCGGCTGATCCGGGTCGTTCTCCAGCACCTGCATGACGTCGCGGGCCTCCAGCACCGGTCCGATACCGCGGCCGATGGGTTGGCGGCCGTCGGTGATCATGACCTCGAGCTGCAAGCCGACGCGGTCGCCAACGAACTCGAACAGCTTGCGCAGACGCAGCGCATCCGCCTGGCTGCGTACCTTCGCGGTCGGGCCGATCGGGATGTCGATCAGCAGGTGGGTGGCGCCGGCGGCGATCTTCTTGGCGAGGATCGACGACACCAGCTGGCCGGGGGAATCGAGCGACAGGGGGCGTTCCACGGAGATCAGGATATCGTCCACCGGGGCCAGCCGTGCCGTCCCGCCCCAGGCCAGACAGCCGCGCTCGGCGCGCACGATCTCGTTGAGCCGGTCCGGCGGCAACTCCACTCGCGCCAGCACCTCCATGGTGTCGGCCGTGCCGGCGGGCGAGGTTATGGCCCGACTCGAGGTCTTGGGGATGAACATCCCGTGGGCGGCGACGATCGGTACCACCAGCATGCTGGTGCGGTTTCCCGGAATCCCGCCAATACAGTGCTTGTCCGCTACCAACGGCTCGCGCCAATCGAGCTGTTCGCCGCTGTCGGCCATGGCACGGGTCAGGTGAAGTACCTCATCGCGCTCCATGCCGGTTTCGGTGCAGGCCACCAGAAAGGCGGCCATCTCGATCTTGGCGTAGCGATTGGCCACGATGTCGCGGCTGATAGCCTGGTAGTCGGCGTAGCTCAGTCGTTCGCCGGCGATCTTTCTGTGCACCGCCTGCAGTGAGCCCGGCGGTTTGGCGTGCGCGACGTTGGTCGCGGCGCCTTCCGGCAAACCCAGCTGTTGAAACGCCTGCAGGCTGAGCCCCAGTTCTCCCGGCGCCGTGATCGCAGCGTCGTCGACGACGTTCAGCGTTGCGAGCACCGCAGGGCCGCGGTCTAGGCTGCCGATCTCGACCTTGGACAGCGCCTGGAAGCCCTCGCTGCGATAAACCTGGCAGTCGCGATGCAAGTAGGCGACGTTCTCCTTGTAGGTGTCGATGGCGACACGCCGCAACCGCAAGTTGTTGCTGGTCTTCCCCTGCATAGCCTCAAGGCCCCGTCCGCGGCTTGGCAGCGGCTTGACGAGCCGACGCGATGCGACGCGCCGCTTCCAGCGAAAAGCCGGTCCCGACGCGCGATCAACCGTGCCTTGTCACTACAAGTGTAGGTCGAACAAGGTGCTTTTTCGCCGTCTTCAGGGTGGCCGAGTCTTCCCGCCGAGGGGCGGTGGCGATGCCCAGCCTTGTGCGGTTCGGGTGCCGATGCGGCGGACGGCTCCCGGCTGCTGTCGAACAGCGGGAGGGATAACTGCCGCCGTGAGCCGACCGCTATCCGTCATCGTCAGGTTGCCAC
>JARRQB010000320.1:0-2687 GCA_037382265.1 Gammaproteobacteria bacterium
GTCCAGGGGGCCGGCCACCCGGCCCTGCGCCGATAGAGTTCCGGGCAGCTTCAACCCGCCCGTGACGGGGGTCACCCAGCCGAGTTCGCTCGCCAGCGCCGATAGGCGAGCATCGAGGCGCGGCTCGGCTTGCGAAAAATCCAGCCGCCCCTGTGCCTGCATCCGCGCTGAAGTTCCTGCGGCGCTGGCGTTGAAGGCGAGCCTCCGGTCAGCAACGCCACGCCGGAAATCCGAGACGGCCGCCTCGACTTCCACCTTCCGGAATGCGACCTGGAGGCCTACGCTCAGGTTGAGTACGTCGTCGGCGGCATCGAATGTCATCGTCAGGGTGTTCACGGCGAGCGGTGGCAGGTGCATTTCCCGCTGCCCCGAATCGACGTGCAGCCGGGAGATGCGCAAGTCGTGCACTGCCGGTAGGACGGATGGGGGTTCGCCTTCGCGGCGCCCTTGGAAGACCGTGGCGCCAGCGGGCAGCACCAAGCGCGTGTCCCCCAACCACAAGCGCAGGATATCGAGCCGCCCGACCACCAATTGTGGCAAACTCAGTTGCAGTTCCATCGAGGAAGTCGAAAGCGTGAATCCGCTGCCCGCATCGCGCAGCGACAGGTCTCGCAATGTCAGGGTCGGCTTCAGGCTGCGTCTGAGCTGCGCAGGCTGCGCATAATTCAGGCTCACATCGGCGCGCGCCTCGACCTGCCCGGCGAGCCAGTCCACCAGCACGTCGTCGTCGATGAGGAATAAGCCGGCGAGCGCTGCCAGGGCCACGCTGACGATCACTAGCGCGGCGCCGTAAAACACCGCTTTGGCTGTTATCATTGGACTATCACCTGCCAGCCGGCCCCTGCGCGTTGGGCCGCCATCGAGGGAGTGTAGCGAAAATGTCTGCTCCGTGTCGGAAGCTTTACGGCGCTGCCCGCAGCACCACATGGCTGTTACTCGCCGCCTGCCTGCTGGCTACGCAGACGCAGGCAGACATCGGCGTGCGCGATGAGATCCGCGCGCATGTGGAGCAGCTCGCTAGCGGCGACCTGATCATCGAAGGCACACCGGTCACCTCGACCACCGTGCTGGCTACCCTCTATCAGCAGCGCGACTTCGATCCGCTGTGGACCAACAGTGCAGCAGTACGACAGCTGGTCGCCGCGGTGCAGGAAGCGGAACACGACGGCCTCAACCCGGACGAGTATCATCGCGCCGCGCTCGAGGCACTGCAGACTGACATGGAGGCCGGCCGCTTCTACACCCCGGAACGCAAGGCGGGCGTCGACGTGCTGCTCACCGACAGCCTGATCCGGCTCGCCTATCACCTGCTGATGGGCAAGGTCGATCCGGTCGATCTCGACAGCAACTGGAATGTGGATCGGACCATCAACGGGCGCGATGCGATCCTGGCGCTAACCGGCGCCGTGAACGACGCCGGAATCGATCGGCTGCTGGACGACGTGCGGCCCCGCGAGCCTTACTATCGACGCCTGCGTCAGGCCCTGGAACACTACCGCGCCATCGCGGCCGAGGGCGGCTGGCCGAGCGTGCCGGAGGGCGCTACGCTGAAACGGGGCATGTCGGATGAGCGGGTCGCCGCGGTACGTCGGCGTCTGGCGGTGAACCGGCAGTCGGACGACGCTGCGCCAGACAGCGCGCTGTTCGACGCCGAGCTGGAAAAGGCGGTGCAGCTGTTCCAGAAGCAGCACAGCCTGCAGATCGACGGCGTTGTCGGCAGACAGACGCTGGCGGCAATGAACGTACCGGTCCAGGCGCGCATCGACCAGATCCGCGTGAATCTGGAACGCGCTCGCTGGGTGCTGCACGACATGCCCGAGGAATACGTGCTGGTCGACATCGCCGGCTACAACGTACGTTACGTACGCGACGGGCAAAGTATCTGGCAGGCCCGAGCGCAAGTGGGTAAGCCTTATCGGAAGACGCCGGTGTTCCGTTCCAAGATCACTTACCTGGAGATCAATCCCACCTGGACCGTGCCTCCAACCATCCTGCGCAACGACGTGTTGCCGGCCATTCGCCGCGACAACAACTATCTCAAGACCAGGAACATGCGCGTCATTGACTACGACCATAACGTGGTCGATCCGGCGACCATCGATTGGTCGCGCTACACCGGCCCGGATTTCCCCTATCTGCTGCGCCAGGAGCCAGGCCCCGGGAACGCTCTGGGCCGCATCAAGTTCATGTTCCCCAACAAACACCTGGTCTATCTGCACGACACGCCCAGCAAGGCGCTGTTCGAACAGACCGAACGCGCCTTCAGCTCCGGGTGCATCAGGGTGGAACACCCTTACCGCTTCGCCGAGCTGCTGCTGGATGATCCGCAGCGCTGGAATCGTAGCGCGATCGTGCAGGCCATCGACAGCCGGCAGACCCGCACCGTCAACCTGCCCCGACCCGTCACCGTGCTGCTGCTGTACTGGACGGTGGCCCCGGGAGAGGCCGATGAAGTCGTGTTCAAACCGGACATCTACCACCGCGACGCACCGGTGCTCGCGGCGCTGGACGCAGACGTGGAGTTTCGCCCGGTATTCACCTGGGCCGCCGCGGAGAGGACGCCCTGACCGGATCGGTGGCGAGACCCGGGCTGAGGCGCCCTGCGCCACCCCGAGCAGCTGTTAACCTGTGTTTACCGGCTTCGTTAGCAGTCCCTGTCACTCACCGGAGGGCTAAACGATGCGAGC
>JARRQB010000321.1:0-3957 GCA_037382265.1 Gammaproteobacteria bacterium
GATCAAGGCGCGCACGGCGGACTCGCGTCCCGGCCCGGGTCCCTTGACGTTCACGTCGAGGTTCTTCACGCCGTATTCCTTAGCGGCCTGGCCGCAGCGGTCGGCGGCGACCTGCGCGGCGAACGGCGTGCTCTTGCGCGAACCGCGGAAACCAGAGCCTCCGGAGGTCGCCCAGCACAGCGCGTTACCTTGCCGATCGCTGATCGTGATGATCGTGTTGTTGAAGGAGGCGTAGATGTGGGCCACACCGTCGGTGACCGTCTTCTTGACCTTCTTGCGGGAACGGGTCGTGGTCTTTGCCATGGAGCTGTTCCTGAAACCTGCTTAACGCTTGATGGGACGCCGAGGACCCTTGCGCGTCCGGGCGTTGGTTCGGGTGCGCTGGCCACGCAGCGGCAAACCGCGACGGTGGCGGATACCCCGGTTGCAGCCCAGGTCCATGAGCCGCTTGATGTTCATCGACACCTCGCGGCGCAGATCGCCCTCGACCGTGAAGTTGGCCACTTCGGTGCGCAGGCGTTCGACCTCTTCCTCGGTGAGCTCGATGATCTTACGTTCGGGTTCGACCCCGGCCGCGGTGCAGATGGCACCCGCCGTGGCACGGCCGATGCCGTAGATGGAGGTAAGCGCGATTACCACGTGCTTACGATCCGGAATGTTGACGCCTGCGATGCGGGCCATCGTGTTTCTCCTGGGTATCGCCGCGATGACGAAAGCGGCGCGCGAAAACGCGCAATCGTACTTAATTCAGCTCGAGAAATCAACCAGTGGGCCAATCAACCCTGGCGCTGTTTGTGCCTCGGGTCGGTGCAAATGACGCGCACCACCCCGTTGCGCTTGATGATCTTGCAGTTGCGGCAGATCTTTTTTACCGATGCACGAACTTTCATGATTCCACTCCAAACGTAGGCCGGCTCAACGCAGCATGCCGGTGCCGCCGTAGCCTTTCAGATTCGCTTTCTTCATCAGGCCTTCGTACTGGTGCGACATCAGATGCGCCTGTACCTGGGCCATGAAGTCCATCACCACCACGACCACGATCAGCAGCGAAGTGCCACCGAAATAGAAGGGTACGTTCCAGCCGACGATGAGGAACTCGGGCAGCAGGCAGACGGCGGTGATGTAGATCGCGCCCGCCATCGTCAGACGCGACATCACGCCGTCGATGTACTTCGCGGTCTGCTCGCCCGGCCGGATACCCGGAATGAACGCACCGGACCGCTTCAGGTTGTCCGCCGTGTCGCGCGAGTTGAACACCAGCGCCGTGTAGAAAAAGCAGAAGAAGATAATCGCGGCAGCGTACATCACGACGTAGATCGGCTCGCGGCCCAGGAAGCCAGCGTGGTCGGGAACAGTATGATGCTGGAGGCGAAAATGGGCGGGATGACGCCGGCCATGTTCAGCTTCAAGGGTAGGTGGCTGCTCTGCGCCGCATAGACCTTGCGGCCCTGCTGACGCTTGGCGTAGTTCACCGTGATACGGCGCTGGCCGCGCTCGACGAAGACCACGAAAGCCGTTACGGCGATGGCCAGGACGAACATGAACAGCGCCAGCAGCGCGTTCATTTCGCCGTTGCGCACCAGTTCGACGACGGACCCGAAGGCCGAC
Organism: Gammaproteobacteria bacterium; assembly: GCA_037382265.1. Lineage (GTDB taxonomy): Bacteria > Pseudomonadota > Gammaproteobacteria > Chromatiales > Chromatiaceae > JARRQB01. The sequence continues at coordinate 1,609 of JARRQB010000321.1, forward strand.
GGCAGCCCTGCGACGATGCCCGCGAAGATAATCATCGAGATGCCGTTGCCGAGGCCGCGCTCGGTGATTTGCTCACCCAGCCACATCAGGAACATGGTGCCGGTAACCAGCGACACGGTAGCGGTAAACACGAAACCCGGGCCAGTGTGCACCACGTAGCTCATACCCGAGATCGCCTGCCCTTGCAGGCTGATCGATATGCCGATCGCCTGGAAGGTGGCCAGCACCACGGTGCCGTAGCGGGTGTATTGCGTGATCTTGCGGCGGCCGGCTTCGCCTTCCTTCTTCAGCTGCTCGAGCTTGGGCACGACGGAAGACAGCAACTGCATGATGATCGACGCCGAGATGTACGGCATGATCCCGAGCGCCAGCAGCGACGCCCGTTCCAGCGCGCCGCCCGAGAACATGTTGAACATGTCCAGAATGGTGCCCTGCTGCTGATTGAAGAACTCGGCCAGGGCCGCGGGGTTGACCCCCGGGACCGGGATGAAGGTGCCGATGCGGTACACGATCAGGGCGCCGAGCAGAAACAACAGCCGCTGGCGCAGCTCGGTGAGCTTACCCAGTTGCACTCCCCCCGGCAGATTCGGATTGGCCATGATCTTCCTCGCGATTCGTCGAGCGATCAGTCCTGAACGCGGCCGCCGGCGGCCTCGATGGCCGCGCGAGCTCCCTTGGTCACGCCGATGCCGATCAGCGTGACGCCTTTGTCGAGCGTGCCCGACAGGATGACCTTGGCGCGCTTGATCGAGCGCGGCAGCACGTCGGCGGCGTACAACGCCTCCATGTCCACCGTGTCGCCGGCAACCTTGGCGAGCTCGTCGAGCCGCACTTCACCGGTCACCCGCCCTGTGCGCGACGCAAAGCCGACTTTGGGCAAACGGCGCTGCAGCGGCATCTGACCGCCTTCGAAGCCGGTCTTGTGAAAACCGCCGGAACGGGATTTCTGGCCCTTGTGGCCGCGCCCGCAGGTCTTGCCCAGGCCGCTGCCGATGCCGCGACCAACCCGCTTGCCTTCGGACCGGCTGCCGTTGGCGGGCTTGAGTGTGTTAAGGCGCATCTCAGGCTTCCTCCACCAACTGGACCATGTACGAGACCTTGTTCAACATGCCACGCGTGGACGGCGTGTCCTCGACCTCCACCACCTGATGCATGCGTCGCAGGCCGAGCCCGCGGACGCAGGCACGGTGGCGTTCGAGCCGACCGTGCACCGAGCGCACAAGCTTCACCTTCATCGTCTTTTTCTCAGCCATGACCGGTTACCCCAGGATCTCGTCGACGGTCTTGCCGCGCTTCGCCGCCACGTCCTCCGGACTCGAGATCCGAGACAGGCCGTTCATGGTGGCGCGGACCACGTTGATCGGGTTGTTGGTGCCGATGCACTTGGCCAGTACGTTGTGCACGCCGACCACTTCGAACACGGCACGCATGGCGCCGCCGGCAATGATGCCCGTACCCTCGGAGGCCGGCTGCATGTAGACCTTCGCGGCGCCGTGGCGCCCGATGGTCGGGTAGTGCAGGGTGCCTTCGTTGAGACTGATCGACTTCATGCCGCGGCGGGCCGCTTCCATGGCCTTTTGGATTGCCACCGGGACCTCTTTCGCCTTCCCCGTGCCGAAACCCACCTTACCGTTGCCGTCGCCGACCACGACCAGGGCCGAGAAGCCGAACACGCGGCCGCCCTTGACCACCTTGGCCACGCGGTTCACCCCGATCAGCTTTTCTACGAGGTCGTCGCCTGCAGGTTTTGCGTCGTAAGCTGCCATCGAAACTTCCTCAGAATTTGAGCCCGCTTTCGCGCGCTGCGTCGGCCAGGGCCTTGATCCGGCCGTGATATTTGAACCCGCCGCGATCGAAAGCGACTTCCTCTATGCCAGCGGCCCTACTGCGCTCGGCAATCACCCGACCCACCGCGGCAGCCGCCGACGCGTTGCCGGAATAACCCTCGAGCCCGCCCTTGACGGTCGACTCGAGCGTCGAGGCGGCGGCCACCACGTCCGAGCCGTTGGGCGCTATGACCTGCGCGTAGATGTGGCGCGGCGTCCGATGCACGGTTAGCCGATGCACACCGAGTTCGCGAATTTTTGCGCGAGTCTTGCGCGCGCGACGCAGGCGACTTGATTTCTTGTCCATCGTCCTACCCCTTACTTCTTCTTCGCTTCTTTGCGAAGGATGCGCTCGTCGGCGTACCGGACCCCTTTGCCCTTGTACGGTTCCGGCGGACGGTGGCCACGGATCTCGGCGGCCACCTGGCCGACCCGCTGCTTGTCGGCGCCCGCGACGACGATTTCCGTCTGCGAGGGCGTCTCGATCGTGATGCCTTCGGGCACCGGGTACTCGACCGGGTGC
>JARRQB010000322.1:0-2682 GCA_037382265.1 Gammaproteobacteria bacterium
TCGCCATGGGCAGGGAGGGCATGGAAGAAAGAGGCATCCCCCACCTGTGCCGTCCACCGGCCGTGTTCCTTGAACCGTGAGGTTCAAGTGGGGATCGGGGCGTCGCCGAAGGCTTTCCGCTCGAAGGCGGGCATGCACACGGGCGATGACCAGAATGATCCCCGTGCTGTATCGCATAGGCTCAAGGGTGAAGCGGGCCTGCTCGCGAACACTGCAGGGGATGCCTGCAACTACAGGCTAAACCCAAACCGGTCAGAGTTCCAGCTGATTGCTGTCGTTCAGCGCGACTTCGATACGCTCGCGCAGGTGGCGCAGGCGGTTGCCGGCGGAGTCGGCCTCGTCGTGCTTCCTGGCCTTCTGCTCGATCAGGTCGTGGGCGAGGTTGAGCGCGACGATGACGGCGATCTTGTCGGTGCCGATGACTTTGCCCGAGCTGCGCACCTCGCGCATGCGCTTGTCCAGGAACCGTGCCGACGCGAGCAGCGCGTCTTCCTCGCCCTCGCCGCAGGCAACGCGGTACTCCTTGTCCAGGATGCGCACCGACAATGGCTTGATGGTGTCGTTCACGTGCCGGGTTCGAGTGACTTCAGGCGTGAGATCATGGCCTCGACGCGAGACCGGGCGAGCTCGTTCTTTTCGATCAGGCTGGCGCGCTCGGCCACCAGCTGTTCCTGGCGCGAGCGCAGCGACTTGTTCTCGTTCTTGAGATGGCTGCAGGCGCGAATGAGATCGTCAACGCGCCCTTCCAGCGCGCGCAGTTCCTGTTCCGAAATGCCATAAGTTTCGCCAGCCATCCCACAGAACTATAGGGTTCGCCTATAGGCCGGTCAACGGGCGATTGCGCGTGCTACCATCGGCTCAATTCGTACCCGGTCCGGTTGCCGGGGCCACCCTGCCGCCATGACGACAGCGACATCCTGGAATTTTTCCGAGCTCGAACCACGCCTGCGCCGCGCCGGTGCCGTGATGGGCGCGGCCGAGGCGCACGGGCTTGCCTGCGGCCTCGCGAGTGCGGGGGTGCACGATCGCGAACGTGTCTGGCTGCGCGAACTGTTGGCCGACACCGAGTTGACCGGCGCGGCGGAACGGGAACTGCGCGCAGCTGTCGCCGGGCTGGCCGGCAACGCGAGCGCGCTCATGGCCGCCGAGGACATGTCGCTCGCACTGTGTCTGCCGTCGGACGCTGCCGGCGTGGCGGAACGCGCGGCGGCACTGCGCGACTGGTGCCGAGGCTTTCTGTTCGGCTTCGGCATGGGCGGCAAGGGTGCTGCCGCCGCGTTGAGCGGCGAGGGCCGCGAGGCGCTGCGCGATCTCGCCGAGATAGCCGCGCTGCAGGCCGAGACCGCGGCGGGCGAGGCCGACGCGGCGGCGCTGGCCGAACTGGAGGAGTTCGTGCGCGTCGCCGCCCTGCTGATGCGCGAGGACGTGAGCGCCGATGACCAGTAACGAGTTCAAGCGCCGGCGGCGCCAGCTGATGCGCATGATGGGGCCGGGCAGCATTGCCATACTGCCGACGGCGCAGCAGGCCATCCGCAACCGCGACGTGCACCACGCCTATCGGCCCGACAGCGACTTCTACTACCTGACCGGCTTCCCCGAACCCGACGCCGTTGCCGTGCTCGTGCCGGGCCGACCGAGCGGCGAGTACGTGTTGTTCTGCCGCGAGCACGACCCCAAGCGGGCGCAGTGGGACGGCCCTCACGCCGGCCAGGAGGGGGCGGTCGAAGTCTACGGCGCCGACGACTCGTTCCCGATTGCCGACCTCGACGACATCCTGCCGGGCATGCTCGAGCGTTGCGAGCGGGTGTTCTACGCGATGGGCAGCAACCCCGGGCTCGACAAGCGCATGCCCGAGTGGATCGCCCACATCCGCAGTCAGTCGCGCAGCGGTCGGCAGGGCCCGGTCGAGTTCCTCGCGCTCGATCACTTCCTGCACGACATGCGTTTGTACAAGAGTCGATCGGAAGTCGCGGTGATGCGTCGCGCGGCGAAGATCTCCGCGGCCGCGCACAAGCGGTTGATGCGCGAGTGCCGTCCCGGGATGGCCGAGTACGAACTCGAGGCGGCCTTCGTGCACGAGTGCACCGTGCGCGGCGCGCGCCAGCAGGCCTACCCGTCGATCGTCGGCGGCGGCGAGAACGCCTGCGTGCTGCACTACGTGAACAACGCCGCGCCGCTGCGCGACGGCGACCTGGTGCTGGTCGATGCCGGCTGCGAGCTCGAGTGCTACGCCTCGGACATCACCCGCACCTTTCCGGTCAACGGTCGCTTCAGCGCACCGCAGCGCGCCCTGTACGACCTGGTGCTGGCCGCGCAGCTGGCGGCGATCGACAAGGTGCGTCCCGGCAACCACTGGAACGAGCCGCACGCGGCCGCGGTCAAGGTGTTGACCCGCGGCCTGGTCAAGCTCGGTCTGCTCAAGGGGCAGGTCGCCCGCCTCGTCAAGAACGAGAAGTACACCCGCTTCTACATGCACCGCACCGGCCACTGGCTCGGCATGGACGTGCACGACGTCGGCGACTACAAGGTCGACGGCCACTGGCGCGAACTCGAACCCGGCATGGTGTTGACGGTCGAGCCCGGCTTGTACGTCCCCGGCAACCTCCGCGGCGTGGCAAAGAAGTGGCGCGGCATCGGCATCCGCATCGAGGACGACGTGCTGGTGACCAAGGGCGAGCCCGA
>JARRQB010000323.1:0-2673 GCA_037382265.1 Gammaproteobacteria bacterium
CCCCGGAACAGTTTCATCCATGCGCTTGCCGCGTTGCAGGACGGTATCGATTTTTTCGGGGTCGATACCCGGGCCGTCGTCTTCGATGCAGATGTCGAGGGCATGGGGGGAAGTTTTCTGTGGGCGGTGCACGCTGACCCTGACCTGGCCCTTGCCGTACTTGCAGGCGTTTTCCAGCAGGTTGCCGAGCACTTCGGTGAGGTCGGCCTCGTCGCCGTAGAAGGTGGCGTCCTCCGGGATATCCACAGCTACGGCGATCTGTTTTTCGCGGTAGACCTTGTCCAGCGAGCGCACCAGGCGTTCCACCAGGGGGCGTATCGGCACCGAGCTGGCCAGCGTGGCGCGGCCGGAGACGGCGGCGCGCTGTAACTGGTGTTCGATGATTGCGTCCATGCGCTCCACCTGCTCGCGCACCACCTCCTGCACCTCGGCGCGCTCGTCCGCTTTGCCGTCGCAGGTCGATTGCATCAGGGCCAGCGGTGTTTTCAGGCTGTGCGCCAGGTCGGCGAGGCTGTTGCGGTAGCGGGTCTGCACCAGCTTGCTGTGTTCGATGAGCTGGTTGAGGCTGGAGGTGAGCCCGCTGAGCTCGCGCGGGTAGCGGCCGTCGAGGTGATCGGCCTCGCCCTGGTCGATGCGCTGCAGGTCGGTCTCGACCTTGCGCAGCGGGCGCAGGCCCCAGCGCAGGATAAAACCCTGCACCAGCAGCAACACCACTGCCATGCCGCCGAGCCAGCCCCACAGCGAGGCACGGTAACTGTCGATCTGCGCCTCGAAGGCCGCGGTGTCTTCGGCCACGGCAAAGGTATAGAAGGCCTCCTTGCCGGCGTAGTCTGCCCAGGCGACACCGAAGGAGATGGCATACAGCGCCGTCTCCGATTGCGCCAGGCGGCGAAAAGCGCGTTCGCCCGGTGGCTGCCTGTCGACCAGCTTCGCCGTACGCCCGGCAAAGGAACGCGACTCCCACAGGGGCGTACCGTCATCGCCTGCAATCATGGCGTACAGGCCGGAATCCGGTTTGGAAAAACGCGGCTCGGGCAGTTCCTTCGGCGGTGTCATGCGACCCTGTTGGTCTTCGTCGGCCGCCGCCAGCAAGGCGTAGATGTAGGATTGCAGGCGTTCCTGCATCGACGCCTCGGCGCTGACGCGGAAGGCCTTGTCCAGCGCCAGCCCCGTCGCGCCGATAAACCCCGCCAGCACCAGGCTCGCGGCCAGCAGCAGGCGGCTGTGCAGCGAGCGCATCAGAACGTCAACACGCCGCCTTGGCCTCCCGCCTGAAGCGATAGCCGCGGCCGCGCAGCGTTTCGATGGGCTGCAGGCTGTTGTCCGGATCGAGCTTGCGCCTGAGGCGCCCGATGAAGACCTCCAGCACGTTGCTGTTGCGGTCGAAGTCCTGTTCGTAAATGGTTTCGGTGAGTTCCGCCTTGGACACCACCTGGCCGGCGTGCAGCATCAGGTATTCCAGCACGCGGTATTCGAAAGCGGTGAGTTCCACCGGCTGGCCGGCGACAGTGAGTGCCTGGCCGGCCGTATCCAGCGCAATCGGCCCGCACTCCAGCAGCGGCCGGGACCAGCCCGAGGCGCGCCTGAGCAGGGCATTCATGCGTGCCTGCAGTTCCTCGAAGCGGAAGGGTTTCACCAGGTAATCGTCGGCGCCGGTCTCCAGGCCCGCCACCTTGTCCTGCCAGGCGCGCCGTGCGGTCAGCACCAGAATGGGAAAATGCCTGTCCCTGGCGCGCAGGCGGCGGATGAGCTCCAGCCCCGAGAGCTTCGGCAGGCCGATGTCGATCACGGCGAGATCCAGCGGGTATTCCTGGCCGTAGTACAGACCCTCCTCGCCGTCGGCCGCCACCTCCACCACGTGGCCCTCGCCGCGCAGACGCGCGCACAGATTTTCGCGCAGGCGTTGTTCGTCTTCGACAATCAGGATATGCATGTCAGCGCCAGCGCTTGGACGGCCGGCCGCTGGCGGCGTCGTACTGCAGGCGCTTGACGCGCCCGTCGTCAGTGAGGATCTTGATGCGGTGCACGCTGCGGTTACCCTGGCGCACGGTTTCCGCCGAGATCACCTTGCCGCCCGCCTCACGGCGCGCACGCGCAACGGCCTCGTCCAGGCTGATGCCCTCGCTGCGGCCGCTGGACTGCGGGTGGACCAGGTTATTGGTGAAGTCGCCGAAATCATAAGCGCTCGCGGTAGCGGTTACAGCGGCAAGCCACAACAGCGCGACAACGGGCAGCCAGCGCCGCTCAGTCATCGCACCGGCGTAACCACCGCTCAGCCGCCGTCAACCGGGTCCACGTCCACGCGCACACGGATGTAGCGCCCGGGATGGTGACGGGTTTGCGTGGTAAAGGTCTGTCCCTCATAGCGATAGTCTACACGATAGCCAACCACCTGTTGGCGCTGCTCGAGCTGGTTGACCGTGGTACAGCGCTGCACGTCGTGCCATTGGGTGACCGGTGGCGCATAGGCCGGCTGGCTGAGGCGCTGACCGATGGCCGCACCGGCCAGCGCGCCGGCGGCCGCCAGCGGGACGTTGCCGCGCCCGCGGCCCAGCTTGCTGCCGATCACCCCGCCGATCACCCCCCCGGCCAGCGTCGCGCCGACGTCAGTTCTCGGCTGAGTCGTGTGCGCCACCCGCTCCGTCCAGCAGCGGTTCACCGGCCGTGCCACCT
>JARRQB010000324.1:0-2671 GCA_037382265.1 Gammaproteobacteria bacterium
AGGGCCTCGTACACCGTCACGTTGTAACCCATGCGCGCCAGTTCACCGGCGCAGACCAGGCCGGAAGGGCCGGAGCCGACGATGGCGATCTTCTCTTCACGCCAGGGCTCCAGCACCTCGTCGCCTTCGGGCTGCGACATCTCCCAGTCGGACACGTAGCGCTCCAGGTGACCGATGGCGACCGGGCCGAAGCGCTTGGTCATGTGACAGTTCAACTCGCACTGCGACTCCTGCGGGCAGACCCGGCCGCAGATGGCCGCCAGCGGGTTGGCCTCGCGAAGGATTTGCGCCGCTTTCGGCATGTCGCCGGCCGCGATCGCGTGCATGAAGTCGGCGATTGGGACCCGGACCGGGCAGCCTTCGATACACACCGGGTCCTGGCAGCGCAGGCAGCGCTCTGCTTCGAACATGGCGTGGGCAAAGCAATATCCTTCATTGACCTCTTCGAAATCGTGCGCCCGGAGGCGGGCTTCGCGAACAGGCATCGGGGTCTTGTCGGTGCGTTTGACTGGCATCAGGCTGCTCCCGTTGCGGCAGACCGCTGGCAAGCGGCAGCCTGCTGCTCCTCTTTCACATACATCTTGCTGCGGGCGACGGCTTCGTCGAAGTCCACCTGGTGGGCGTCGAAGAACGGGCCATCCACGCAGGCGAATTTCACTTCGCCGCCGATGGTTACGCGGCAGCCGCCGCACATGCCGGTGCCGTCGATCATCAGGGGATCGAGCGAGGCGGCCGTGGCGATACCGGCCGCAGCGGTGGTCATCTCCACCGCGCGCATCATCGGCATCGGCCCGATCGCGATCACGTAGTTCGGCCGGCCCGGTGGATCGCCGTCGATCATCTGCTGCAGGCGCTCGGTAACGAAGCCCTTGAAACCGGCCGAGCCGTCGTCAGTGCACAGCTCCAGATGGTCGCAGATGCCCTCGAGTTCATCGGACAGGATCAGCAGGTCCTTCTCGCGGGCGCCGCTGATGATGGTGGTTTTTTCGCCCCGGTCATGCAGTTCGCGCATCAGGCACAGCAACGCGGCTGAACCGTAGCCGCCGCCGACGCCGACGATATGGCCGCCGGCCGGTATCTCCGGCGCCTCGCCCAGTGGACCGACCATGTCGAGAATCTCGTCGCCCTCGCCGAGCTGGCCCAGGCGGCGCGTGGTGGCCCCGACTTCCTGCACGACGATGGTGATCAGGCCCCGCTCGCGGTCGTAATCGGCGATGGTCAACGGAATGCGTTCGCCGCCCTCGCGCACGCGCACGATGACGAATTGGCCGGCGCGAGCCGCGTGGGCGATCAGGGGCGCCTCGACCCGGTACAGGGCCGTGATCGGGGTAAGACGGCGTTTTTCGACGATGCGTACCATAGGTCAGAGCTCCGGGTGTTCGTGCATGGCTTTGAGACGGCGCCAGCGGCGGTCGATCTCGGACTCGATGGCCGCCAACCGCATCTCGTTGCCTTCCGCCAGCAGGTGCTTGGTCTTGCCCATCCTGCCCAGCCAGTCGGTGATCTTGCGCTTGCGGCCCAGCAGTTCGGGATCGTAGGTGATGTTGGTGTGACCTTTCTCCACCTCGTAGATCGGGAAGAAACAGGAATCGATGGCGACCTGCAAAACCGATTCCGCGGCGTCATCGGTAGTCGTCCAGTTGAGCGGGCAGAAAGACAGGATCTTGCCGTAGGTCATGCCTTCGTGCCGGGCGTACCACTGGGCCTTGGCGGCCTTGCGCATCAGGTCTTCCGGGTAGCCTTCGCTGGCCGTGAACACATAGGGAATGTGCGAGGCGGCGAAGATCTGCGGCGTGTCCTTGTGTTGCGTAGCCTTGCCCATCCTCGCCGCGCCGACTTCACTGGTGGAGGTGCGGTGCCCGAGCGGCGTCGAGTAGGAAAGCTGGGCGCCGGTGTTCATGTAGCCCTGGTTGTCGTACTCCAGGATCATCATCGGGTGGTTACGGTGCGCCGCGCCCAGCGCCGGCCCCATGCCGATGTCCATGCCGCCGTCGCCGGTGACCATGACGAAGGTGATCTCGCGCGAGCGCGGTATTTCGCCCCGCCGGATCAGTTCGTGGTACATCTCCACCAGCCCCGACAGGGTGGCGGCCCCGTTCTGGAACAGGTTGTGAATGTAAGTCACGCGGTGCGCCGTCTTCGGGTAACCGGTGGTCACGACCATCGCGCAGCCGGTCTGGAACAGCACCACCACATCGCCTTCCAGCACGCTGAATACCTGGTGCAAAACCGGGAAGGCACCGCAGCCCGGGCAGGCGCCGTGGCCCGGCGCGATCCGGCCAGGCACTTCGGCCATCGCCCACAACGGCTTCAGTTCGACATTCAGCTTGCCGGTGTGCGCGTCCTGCGTCACCTTGGCCATACCGCGCGTGACTTCCGCTTTCTCGATGGCGGGCAGGCCCTGGTCAACCGTCTTGTCCGGCTCGCCGGCCCAGGCGCCATGGTAGGCGAATGCTTCCTCGACCACGCCGGTCGCGGCCGTCTTCAGCGCTGCATTGAAGAATTCCTCGGCGTCACTGTCGTCGAAATCCTTGCCTCCGAGTCCGTAAATCCGGGTCAGCACGCGGGTCCTGTTTTCAGGATCGATCTGGATCGCTGCACGCACTTCCAGCGACAGGTTGCCGCCGTCGGCGCCATAGGAATCAGCCCGGTCGCCGACCACGATGGCCTT
>JARRQB010000325.1:0-2665 GCA_037382265.1 Gammaproteobacteria bacterium
AGCTGCCCGGCATCGAGCACGCGATCACGCCGTGTGAGGGCGTGTCGGCGGCAGTGGCGATCCGCGACCGCCTGGCGGAGCTCGAAGGCGGGACCCTGGCCTTCGGGTTCGCGGGCAACCCGCAGGAGCCCTCGGCGATGCGCGGCGGGCCGATGTTCGAATTCCTGTTCGGCATCGAGCGGTATCTACGCGCGCTCGGCAAGCGGGAGCGGTTTCGGCTGGTGTTTTTCACGCCGGCGACGCAGCCCGGCCAGCGACTCGGCCCGAAGGCGGTCGACCGCCTGATGCGCGAGATGGCCAAGCGCGGTATCGAGACGCACCTAGGGCACAAGATCAAGGGCTTCGAGGCCGACCAGGTGTTGACCGAAGGCGGCGAGATTGCGGCCGACCTGATCGTCTTCATGCCCGGCATGACGGGCAACGCCTGGTTCGACAACACCGAGCTGCCGCGCTCGCCGGGCGGCATGCTCAAGGCCGACGCCCACTGCCGCGTTGCCGGGCACGAGCGGGTCTACGTCGCCGGCGACTCCGGCAGCTTCCCGGGGCCGGACTGGCTGCCGAAGCAGGCGCACATGGCCGACCTGCAGGCCACGGCGGCAGTGGCCAACCTGCTCGGCGAACTCGACGGCAAAGCACCGTCCGGGAGCTTCAAAGCGGAGCTGGTCTGCATCGTCGACAGCCGCGACTCTGGCATGCTGGTGACGCGCACCGAGCAGCGCAACCTGGTGCTCCCCTCGTCGCCGTTGTTGCACTGGGCCAAGCGCGCCTTCGAGTGGTGGTATCTGCGACCCTACCGTTGAGTCGTGGGGTGGGCCGGCCGCACTGCCCCGGAGCGGACGTGGCAAAGTCTAGGGTTCCAGCAGCAGCTTCAGCGACAGGGCTACCGACACCGCGACCAGCAGCGGGCGGATCAGACGGGCGCCGTGGCGCACCACCATGCGCGCGCCGAGGGTCGCCCCGGCCACCTGGGCCAGGCCCATGGCCAGACCGATCGACCACACGACCTCGCCGGCCGCGGCGAAAAACAGCAGCGAGGCGACGTTGCTGGTGAAGTTCAGGATCTTGGTGCCCGCCGTCGCCCGCGTCAGGTCGTAGCCGAGCAGCAGGACGAAGCCGGCGGCAAAGAAGGTGCCGGTGCCGGGGCCGAAAAAACCGTCGTAGAAGCCCACGCCGGTGCCGATCAGGAGCGCGAAGGCCGGCAGGCCGATGCGTTGGTGCGGCTCGCGCCGCCTCAGCCGCGGCGCCAGCAGAAAATACCCGGCGAAGCCGAGCAGCAGCAGCGGCACCAAGCGGGCGAGGAATTGCGAGTCCAGCCGCTGCACCAGCAGGGTGCCGGCGGCGGCACCGACGAAAGTCAGGGCAATTGCCGGCGCCAGCGCCCGCAGGTCCGCGTGGCCGTGGCGCACGAAGTGGCTGGAGGAAGTGAGGGTGCCGAAGGTCCCCTGCAGCTTGTTGGTCGCCAGCGCCTGGACCGGCGGCAGCCCGGCCCACAGCAACGCGGGCAGGGCCAGCAGCCCGCCGCCCCCGGCGACCGCGTCGACGAAACCCGCCACCGCGGCGACCGCGACCAACGTGCACAGCAAGTCAGTTGTGATAGGGTCCACGTCGTTGTTCCGCGCCGGCTCGAGGCGCCAGTGTACCGCCTGGCAGGCATTCGAAGAGGGGTGTGATGCGCTACATCGTGGGGGACATCGGCGGCACCAACATTCGGCTGGCGGACGCCGTGTGGGCGGGCGGCCACTTCGAACTCCAGCACGAGCGCGTGATCCCGAGCCGCGATCACGACGGCCTGGACGAGGTGCTGGCGGAGTATGCAGCCAGGAGTCGGGCCGACAGTGCCTGCCTCGGCGTGGCCGGTCCGGTGAACGACAACGTCTGCCGCACCACGAACCTGCCCTGGCTGCTCGACGGGGCGGCCCTGGCCAAGGCGAGCGGTCTGCGTCAGGTGCGGCTGGTCAACGATCTGGAGGCCGCCGCCTGGGGCCTGGACGCGCTCGAAGAAGACGATTACGTGGTGCTGCACGCCGGTGAGCCGGTCGCGCGCGCCAACCAGTCCGTGGTGGCGGCCGGCACCGGCCTGGGCGAGGCCGCCCGGGTGTGGTGCGGCGCCGGCTACCGACCGCTCGGCAGCGAGGGCAGCCACGCGGATTTCGCGCCGGCGACGGAACTGGATTTCTCGCTGCTGCAGTGGCTGGCGAACCGCTATGGCGCCCACGTTAGCTGGGAGCGGGTGGTGTCCGGCCCGGGGCTCGTCGATCTGCACGCCTTCCTGCGCGAGGCGGGCGGCCGCCCCGTGCCGCGCTGGCTGCTCCAGGCGATGGAAGAGAACGACCCCGCCGCGGCCATCGCGACCGCCGCCCAGGGCGAGCGCGACCCGGTGTGCATCGAGGCGCTGGATCTGTTCATCCGCCACTTCGGCCGCGAGGCTGGCAACCACGCCCTGAAGCTGATGTCGCTGGGCGGTGTCTACCTGACCGGCGGGATCGCGCCGAAACTCTCTTCGCGCTTCGCCGAGGCAGGCTTCCTGGATGCCTTTTGGGATAAGGGTAGGATGCGCGAGCTGATGCGGCGCATGCCGGTCTACCTGGTGGTGAACGAGAACCTCGCCCTGTACGGCGCGGCGTGCTGCGCCCGCGCTGCCGGCCTCGGGCGCTGACCGCCGCCG
>JARRQB010000326.1:0-2660 GCA_037382265.1 Gammaproteobacteria bacterium
GAATACTCGCAGCGCATGCAGGGCCGGATAGAACACCGTGGCTCGCGGGGGCGAGCCGGACATCAGTGATACAGGGCCGAGCCGTCGCGCCGGGAATCAGCCATGACGGCCGTGCAGCGTTTCGGTCACGTCCGCCAGCGTCACGCCGCTGGCGTGCAGCAGGACCAGCAGGTGGTAAAGCAGGTCGGCCGCCTCGTTGCGGATCTCCGCGTCGTCGCCGCTGACGGCCGCCAGCGCCGTTTCCACGCCTTCCTCGCCGACCTTTTGCGCGATGCGCCGAATGCCCGCGTCGAACAGCCGGGTGGTGTAGCTGCCCTCGGGCCGGGCTTCATAGCGTCCGGCGATGACACGCTCGAGTTCCGCCAGGAAAGTCAGCCCGGGCGCCACCGGCTCGCGGGTGTCGAAGCAGGTCGCGGTCTCCCGGTGGCAGACCGGCCCGGTCGGGTGCGCGAGCACCAGCAGGCTGTCTGCATCGCAGTCGGCGTGGATGGCGATGAGTTTCAGCCGGTTGCCCGACGTCGCGCCCTTGGTCCACAATTCCTCGCGGCTGCGGCTCCAGAACGTGACCTGGCCGTTGTCGAGGGTGAACGACAGGGCCTCGCGGTTCATGTAGCCCAGCATCAGGACACGCCCGTCAAAGGCGTCCTGCACAACGGCGGGCAGCAGGCCGTCCATCTTGTCCCAGTCGATCGCATTGATGTCGCGTGAGTCCCGGATCAGCATGGTCGCACCTCGATGCCGGCCGCGGCCAGCGTTCGTTTCAGTTCGGGAATGGGAATCTTGCCGGAATGGAACACGGTGGCCGCGAGCGCCGCGTCGACGTCGGCCTGCTCGAACACGTCGATGAAGTGCTCGGGCGCGCCGGCTCCGCCGGAGGCGACCAGCGGAATCGGCAGCACCGCCCGCGCGGCGGCCAGCTGCGCAATGTCATAACCGGCTCGCGTACCGTCGGCCGACATGCAGTTCAGCACGATTTCGCCGGCGCCGCGGTCGACCGCCTCGCGCAGCCAGTCGAGCGTGCGGCGTCCCGGCGTGCGCATGCGATCCGGCGTGCCGGTATGAGAGCGCACGGTGTACTCGCCGTCATCGGCGATCGAGTCGACGCCGACCACCACGCACTGGCTCCCGAAGGCGCGGACCATGGCGTCGATCAGGCCGGGGTTCTCCAGCGCGGGCGTATTGATCGAAATCTTGTCGGCCCCCTGGGACAGGACGCGCGCGGCGCTTTCCACGCTGCGGATGCCGCCGGCGACGCAGAACGGGATGTCGATCGTCTCCGACACGCGCCGCACCCAGTCGATATCCACGCTGCGCCCTTCCGGGCTGGCCGTGATGTCATAGAAAACGAGCTCGTCGGCGCCCTCGTCGCGGTAGCGGGCGGCCAGTTCGATGATGTCGCCCATCACGCGATGGTCGCGAAACTGAACGCCCTTGACCACCTGGCCGTCCCGGACGTCGAGGCAGGGGACGATGCGCCGCGCGACGCCATGTTCGGCTCGTGGCTTCATTTCAGGTACTCCAGGGCTTCGGCTACCGTGAAGCAGCCTTCCAGCAGGGCCTTGCCGGTGATCGCGGAGCGGGCGCCGCTGGTGGCCAGGCGGGCCAGATCGTGCAGTCCGCTGACCCCGCCGGAAGCCTGCAGGAAAACTTCCGGGTAACGTTGCGCGATCTCGCGGTACAGCGCGACGTTCGGGCCGCGCATGGCGCCGTCACGCCCGATGTCGGTGCACAACAGATGGCGCAGACCGCGTTCGGCATAGAAATCGAGCAGCGTCCACAGGCTTTGGCCAGCATCGCGGGTCCAGCCGTGCGTCCGCGGACGCGGTACGCCGTCCTCGTCGAAGCGCACGTCGAGTGCGGCCACCAGTCGGTCGCTCCCGAAGTCGTCGAGCCAGGCCGCGAAGCGCTCCGGCTGGGCCGCGCAGATGCTGCCGACAACGACCCGTTTCGCGCCGTGCTCGAGGCGTCGCGAAACATCCTCGCGGCCGCGCACGCCGCCGCCGGTCTGCACCGACTGGGGCGCCTGTTCGAGCAGGCGCAGCAAGGGGCGGATGTCGGCTTTCCCGCCGTCGCGCGAGGCTGCCAGATCGACCACGTGCAGCCAGGCCGCGCCGTCCTCGGCATAGCGCCGGGCCAGTCGGGCCGCGTCGAGGTCGTAGACCTTGCACTGGTCGAAATCGCCGTGCAGCAGACGCACGCAACTGCCGTCCAGCAGGTCGATCGCCGGGATGATCTCGAAACTCATGGTGCGGGCATCTCCAGGAAGTTCCGCAGCAGCCGGGCGCCGGCGGTGGCGGATCGTTCCGGATGGAACTGTGCGCCGCTGAAATTGCCCTGGCGCACGACGGCGCTGAACGGAATCCCATGGCAGGACGTCGCCAGGGTCCAGGCGCCGGTCGGGGCAGCGAACGAATGAACGAAGTAGAACCACTTGTCGTCGAGATCCGCGGTCAGCGGGTCGGGCCGCGTGGTGCGAATCGCGTTCCAGCCCATGTGCGGCACGCGCAAGTCGGGCCGGTCGGGCAGGCGGGCCAGGCGCGCCGGAATCAGGCCCAGCAACGTGGCGTCGTCTTCCTCGGACGAATCGAACAGCAACTGCATGCCGAGACAGATCCCGAGCACCGGCTGGGTCAGGCCTCGTCGAGGTGCTGCGCGGCCTG
>JARRQB010000327.1:0-3906 GCA_037382265.1 Gammaproteobacteria bacterium
GAGCTTCGCGCCGGAATGCACGCGAAGGAAGGCCTGGCGCGCCGCGATGATCTCGGGCGTGTAGTCGTTCTCGGCGTCCCGCGGCAGCGTACCGGGCGCTGCCGCGCCGGTATTCAGCGGATCGTTTATCGCCATGCGCAGTTCGCCGAACGGCCGGGTGGTGAACACCACGGTGATCTCGTGGCTGCCGGCCGTGAGCGGCGAAACGTCGAGAAAGAAGGTCAGCAGCGTGCCGAGCGGAAAGTCCAGCGGCGTCTCGTCGGAGATCGCCGTGAGCGGCTTGGCCGACGCGTCATCGACGGCGACGTTGATCGCGCGCAGGGGAATGTCATCGCCGTCGACGACGACGTGCGACACCGACAGCAGGGTCGCCGGGCTCAGCCGGTTCTTGACCGAGAACCGGACCTTGCCGCCCACGTTGCGCAGGCTGCCGTGATTAAACAGCTTGCTGATGATTCGGCCCGGTATGAATGACATCGTTCGGCTCGCGCCCGTTGCGCCATCCACCAGCATAAGCCAAAACGGTCCGGCATCCATTGACCTGCGGCACGCCGGAGCCGGATCGCCGCGAAGTTCGGTCAGGGCGTCAGCGTCATGATCCAGAGAAAAACGCCGACGAAGGAGAGCACGCCCAGGATCAGGGCCATCATGAAGCTCGTGTAGGCGATCTGCAGCAGCGAGAATTTTTTCCTCAGCACCGAGCCGATCCCGTAAATGTTGTCGATCATCGTCTCGTACATCACGACGCGGTCTTCCATCAGCTCAAGCATGCCCGACTGGAAATCCGCCGGCGAGAGATTCGCGAAATTACCGAAGAACAGGATGTTGCCGCCCTGCTCGAGGTCCTTAAGCGTGATCGGCTTGCTGCTGACCCGCGGCCGCGCGGCCAGGATCGAAAAGACGATGGAAATCAGCGTGCCGATGAGGAAAACCGTCGACGGCAGGATCAGCCAGGGGTTGGCGTCCAGCTTGGGCGCGACGGCGGCGATGATGATCGAAATGATGATGCCGTTGATGCTGATCATCATGTTGGCCTTGTTGTCGGCCAGCGCGGTCAGTTCCATCTGCACCCGGTAGGCGGAGCGAAACATGGTCTCGATGCCCCGGGTGGTGCCGGGGCCCTTGGCCTTCTTCGCCTTCATTTTCTCGAGCTCCTGGGTCACGGCCTCGAGCTCGGTGCGGAGTTGTTCGGTTTTTTCGTCCATGCTGGGAATCTGCGCCGTTTTCGCTATTCTACAGCCTGCCGGAAAGTTTTTTGAATGCGGCGGCATTGGCGACCGCGCCAACGGGAGGCTACATGGATATCGTTGCACTGATTATTCTGCTGGCACTCGCCCAGTACCTGTTTTTCGTGTTCCGGGTCGGCGCGGGCCGCGTGCGGTACGGCGTCAGCGCGCCGAAGACGACCGGCGACGAGCGCTGGGAGCGGCTGTACCGCGTGCAGATGAACACGCTCGAGCAACTGATCGTGTTCGTGCCGGCGATGATGCTGTTCGCCAGTTACGTGAGCGCGCAATGGGCCTGGCTGCCCGGCGTGGCTTTCTTGGCGGGTCGCCAGCTGTATGCCTGGGAATACACGCGGGAGCCGGACTCACGCGGGCCGGGCATGGGCGTCACCCTGCTGGCGAACGGAGTGCTGCTGGTCGGCGGCCTGATCGGCGTCGTGCTCTCGGTGCTCGGCTGAGCGGACCCGCGCGTTGAGGCGCTGCGCCTTCCTGACGCTGGACGAGCCCGGCGACTTCGTCATCGACGACGAACACGCGGTGACGCCGCTGGCCCGCCTGGGCTGGACCGTCGACACCTTATCCTGGCGCCAGACCCGAGTTCCCTGGTCGCAGTTCGACGCGGTCATTATTCGTTCTACTTGGGACTATTGGCACGACATCGACAGCTTCCTTGCGGTGCTGAGCGGGATCGACCGGCAGAGCCGCCTGGCGAACGCCTTGCCGCTGGTGCTCTGGAACCTGGAGAAACCCTACCTGCGCGATCTCGAGGCACGTGGCGTCGGCATCGTCCCGACCCTCTGGCCGCGGGCCGTGGGAGCGGACGACTTCACCGGCTGGAGCGCACGCCTGGGCAGCGATCAGCTGGTCGTCAAGCCGGTCGTCGGCGCCAACGGCGAAGACGCCTGGCGGGTCGCTGTGAGCGATCCCCCGAGTCGGCGCGAACGCATCGCAGCGCGTTTTCAGGACCGTCCCGCCCTGGTGCAGCCCTTCATGCCGCGGATCCTGGACGAAGGCGAGTACTCGCTGTTTTTCCTGGGCGGGCGTTACAGTCACGCGATCCTGAAGACGCCCGCGCCGGGCGATTTCCGCTCGCAGGAGGAGCGCGGTGCTGCGATTCAGCCGGTGCAGGCGCCGGCGGCCTTACGGGACTGCGGGGCGCGGGTCATGAACGCTCTGGACGGCCGCCCGCTGTACGCCCGTGTCGATTTCGTGCGCGGTGCGGCCGACGATTTCCGGCTGATGGAACTGGAACTGATCGAACCGTCGCTGTACCTGCGTACCGATTCCGACGCGCCCCGGCACTTCGCGGCGGCGATCGACGCCTGGTTCGGTTGAACGCGGCGAGGCGGCGGGTCAGCCGCCGGTCACGATATGCGGAATGTTCCGCTCGCGCGCCCTGCGGTTGATGGCCGCGATCAGCTCGTTCTCGAATCACGTCGAGCAGGAAGCGCAACTGGCCGGCAAGCATGGTCTCCCAGGCGTCTTCGTCCTCGTAGGTCTCATGCAGCGGCTGGATCACCTGGTGATCCCAGGCCTCGATGGCGTCGAGCGCGACCTGCCCGGCCGATAGCAGCGTGGCCTCGTCCGGGTGCTGCCCCATCAGGACCAGCAACTGGTCGCGGGCAGCGCGCAGTTCGGCAAGATCCGTCAGCACGCCGTCGAGCACGGCCGCGGTCTCATCGATGCGCGCGGCCCATTCGCGGGTTTCCTCGGGCGAAGCCTCGATGCGCGGATCCTCCCTCAGGCGGATCGGAACCTCCGCGCTGCGCCCATCGATGCTGACCCGCGCCCGGTAGCTTCCCGGCAGCACCCGCGGGCCTTCCAGCCCGGCGAACAGCGTCATGTCACGAATGCAGGGGAAGGGATCGCGGTCGCCCCGCCAGTCCCACTGATTCAGGCCGGCGGCGGCTTTCGGGTAGCTCGGCTCGTACGGCCGGCGCGGATCCTCGTTGTGTTTCAGGCAACGCTCGTGCTCGGTTTCCATGCTGCTGAAGCGCCGCACGGTGTGCCCCGCGGCATCGAGAATCTCTATCGTCAGCTCCGCGTCCTCGGCCGGTTTCCCGCCCAGGTAGTAGTAAATGCGCGCGCCGGAGGGCGGGTTCGG
Organism: Gammaproteobacteria bacterium; assembly: GCA_037382265.1. GTDB lineage: Bacteria > Pseudomonadota > Gammaproteobacteria > Chromatiales > Chromatiaceae > JARRQB01. Next base: position 3,331 of record JARRQB010000327.1, read on the forward strand.
CGCCTCGAAATCCTCGGCTGACCCGCCGCGGCGCCGGAACAGCACGTTGTCCGCGGCGGCGAAGGCCTCGACGGCCTCATCGCCGATGCCGCCGGCCGCCGCCCGCACCATGAACAGGTCGTCCAGCACCCAGAAACCGCGGCCCTGGGTGGCGGCAACCAGGCTGTCCTGGCGAATGGCGAGATCGGTGATCGGCACCGGCGGCAGGTTGAGCGCGAGGGAATGCCAGTGACCGCCGTCGTCGAAGGACACGAACATGCCGGCCTCGGTGCCGGCGTACAGCTGGCCCTTGCGTTGCGGGTCCTCGCGCACGACGCGTACGAAGGTGTTCCCGGGCAGGCCGCGGTCGATGCGTTGCCAGCGGCGGCCGTAGTCGGTGGTTCGGTAGATGTAGGGGCTGAAATCGTTCAGCTTGTAGCCGGTCACGGCCAGGTAGGCCACGCCCGGCGCGTGCGGGCTGAGCTCGATCGCGTTGATCATCGCCTCGCCCCGGTGCGGTGGCGAGACGTCGGTCCAGCTGGCCCCGTCGTCACGGCTCAGGTGCACCAGCCCGTCGTCGCTGCCGACCCAGATCAC
>JARRQB010000328.1:0-2652 GCA_037382265.1 Gammaproteobacteria bacterium
GCTGCGAACGCACCTGTTCGAGCGCGAGGTCTTTCTTGGGCGCCGAGGCGCAGGCGGCGGTCAGCGCCATCAGGCAGGCCAGCAGGCCGATCAGCGGGTAAGAGCGTCTCATTGCGCGTCCTCCCCGTAGGTGGCCTCGAAGTCCGCCTTCAGGACCTCGTAATCCCGCGTCGACTCGGCGACCCGGGCCCGCGTCACCGCGGTGCGCGATTTTTCGATGGCGAGCTCGGAATTGATTTCCGACTGTTCGATCAGGTAGATCGACTTGTCGTACTGCCTCAGTTCCATGCCCTGGTTGGCTTCCGCGAGCTTCTCCCGCGCAAACCGCAATACGACCGGCGAATGTTCCTCCGCCCCGGCCCGAACGGCCGCTTCGATCGCCTGCTCCGCATCGGCGAAGGCATCGGGCGCGGGCTTGGCGGCGACGCAGGACGCGAGCACGAAAGGCAGCAATACGGAGACAATGACGGGGTATCGCATGGTGGTCAGGGCCAGTGCCGGGTCAACGGGAGATTATGACGCAAGCGGGCGGCCGAGTTAAGCCCCCGCTGCAAAACGGGGAGCGCGGCCATGCGAATCATCGCTCAGCGGGCGTCCGGCTGGTGCTCGGGCGCCGCCAGGCGGAACGCCTCGAGGGCGCGGCAGGTATCGGCGATGCCCATCAACCGCGGGTAAGGCGCGAGGTCGCAACCGTAGCGCTCGGCGTTATCCACCTGCGGCACCAGGAAGCAGTCCGCGAGCGTGGGCGAATCGCCGTGGCAAAAGGAAGCCGTAGCGGGACTTTCCAGCCAGCGCTCGATCGCCGTGAATCCGCGCGCCACCCAGTGGCCGTACCAGCGCTTGACCGCGGCGTCGTCCTGCCCCAGGGGATCGCCGAGATAGCTCAGCACCGCGAGGTTGTTCAACGGCTGAATCTCGCTGGCAATCGTCTGCACGATCGCCCGCACCCGCGCCCTGCCGGTGGGGTCCGCCGGCAGCAGGGCCGGCGCGGGAAAGCGCTCCTCGAGGTATTCGACGATCGCCACCGACTGCACGATCACGCGCTCGCCGTGCGCCAGGGCGGGAACCAGGCCGAGCGGGTTGACCGCGCGGTATTCCGCCCGTTTCTGCTCCCCGCCGTCGCGCATCAGATGCACCACTTTCTGCTCGTACGCGATGCCCTTGAGGTTCAGGGCGATCCGCACGCGATAGGACGAAGAGGACCGCCAGTAGCCATAGAGCAGGACCGGTTCAGCCGCCATAACGTCGAATTTCCTGTTCGATGGCGCCGAAGATCGAGTTGCCGGCTGCGTCCAGCATTTCGATGCGGACGACGTCGCCGAAACTCATGAACGGTGTGCTGGGCTTGCCGTCGGCGATGATCTCCAGCATGCGGATCTCGGCCAGGCAGGAGGCGCCCACGCTGGTGTCCTGGTTGGCGACGGTGCCTGAGCCGACAATGGTGCCGGCCGCCAGCGGCCGCGTTTTCGCGGCGTGCGCCACCAGCTCGGCGAAATTGAACTGCATGTCGACGCCGGCCTCCGGCTCACCGAACCACTCGCCGTTGAGCCAGGATCGCAACGGCAGGTGCAGCACGGAATCGCGCCAGGCGTCGCCCAGTTCATCCGGCGTCACCAGCACCGGCGACAGGGCCGAGCGCGGTTTCGACTGCAGGAAACCGAAACCCTTGGCCAGCTCGGCCGGGATCAGGTTGCGCAGGCTGACGTCGTTGACCAGGCCGATCAGCTGGATGTGCTCCGCGGCCTGTTCCGCTGCAGCCGCCATCGGCACGTCGTCGGTGACCACCACCACTTCGGCCTCGAAGTCGATGCCGTAGTCCTCGCTGACGACGTAGACCGGGTCGCGCGGGCCGAGAAAACCGGCCGCGGTGGCCTGGTACATCAATGGGTCGGAGTAGAACGACTCCGGCACCTCGGCACCGCGGGCGCGCCGCACCCGCTCGACGTGCGGCAGGTAGGCGCTGCCGTCGACGAATTCGTAGGCCCGGGGAAACGGCGAGGCCAGCGCCGTGAAATCCAGCCGCAGAGCGTCACTCGGGCCGCCGTCGTTCAGCTCTGCCGACACGGCATTGAGCTGCGGGGCGGCATTGGACCAGTCATCGATGGCGTGCTGCAGCGTCGGTGCGATGTCGGGCACCGGAAGGTAGCGCGTCAGCGAGCGGTCCACCACGATCAGCGTGCCGTCTCGGCCGCCTGCCTTGAGTGAAGCCAGTTTCATCGCGCGCCTCCCGTGCTCCAGGACCCGGCATACTCCTCCCACTCGATCGGCGCGGCGCGCTCCCCCATCTCCAGCGCATCGCGCGTGTCGATCATCACAGCCACCTCGTCTGTGCCGCGCGCTTTCTGCTCGAACGCATTCTGCAGCGCTTTCGGGTGCGGGCCGTGGGTGAAGCCCGGCGGATGCCAGGTCATCATGCCCGGATGGATGTTGTCGCGGCTGAAGAACTCGCCGCGGTGGTAGAAGATGACTTCGTCGTAGTCGTCGTTGTTGTGGAAGAACGGCACATTCAGCGCGCCCGGGTCGGTCTCGAACGGCCGCGGCGCAAAGGTGCAAACCACGAAGCGGTTGGCGACGAAGGTCGTGTGCGCCGACGGCGGCAGGTGGTAGCGGTCACTCAACAGCGGCCGGATGTCGCGCCAGTTGACCCGCACC
>JARRQB010000329.1:0-2640 GCA_037382265.1 Gammaproteobacteria bacterium
CGCAGCGGCTCGTCGTGGCGCTCGCGGCGCCAGCCCTGCAGCAGATCCAGGTCGCGCGGCTGATGGACTTCGGCGCCTTCGTCACCATCCTGCCCGGCAAGGACGGCCTGGTGCACATCTCACAGATCTCCGACGAGCGCGTCGAGAAGGTCAGCGACAAGTTGTCCGAAGGCGATGTCGTCAAGGTCAAGGTGCTGGAAGTGGACAAGCAGGGGCGCATCCGGCTGAGCATGAAGGCCGTTGCGGCCGAGGAGGCCTGACGGCCGGCGCCGCCGCGCGTGGCCGAAGCGGGGCCCCGGGGCCCCGCTTTGCGTTTGCGCGGTGCCGACCGCGGAGTGATCGCCAAGGTGGCCACTGATTCTCCCGCCGCTGCCGCCCCTCCCGTCGGACGACTGTCCGTCGTGGTACCCATGTACGATGAACAGGACAACGTCGAGCCTTTCGTGCGGGCGGTCCACGAGGGGCTGGCCGATTACCCGGCCCCCTGGGAACTGATCTGCGTCGACGACGGCAGTGCGGACGAGACCTACCGGCGGCTACAGCAGGCAGTCCAGCGCTACGGTCGTCACGTGCGGCTAATCCGGATGCGGCGCAACTTCGGCCAGACCGCCGCCATGCAGGCCGGCATCGACGCAGCTCGCGGCGACTACGTGGCGACGCTCGACGGGGATCTGCAGAACGATCCGGCCGACCTGCCGCGGCTGGTGCGCGAACTGGAGGAGCGCGACCTGGATCTGCTGCAGGGCTGGCGCCGCGAGCGCCACGACGAGCCGCTGCGCAAGGCCCTGTCCCGCGTCGCCAACAAGCTGATCGCCAAGGTGACCAAGGTCGACCTGCACGACTACGGCTGCAGCCTCAAGGTCTATCGCGCCGAGGTGATCAAGCAGGTGCGTCTGTTTGGCGAGATGCACCGCTTCATCCCCGTGTGGGTGGCCGGGGTCACCGCGCCGTCGCGCATCGGCGAGTCGGTCGTCAACCATCGGGCGCGGCGGCACGGCACCTCGAAATACGGGCTTTCGCGCACCTTTCGGGTCATCGTCGACCTGTTGTCGGTGTTCTTCTTCCTGCGCTTCCGCGCCCGTCCCGGGCATTTTTTCGGCATTATCGGGCTGGTTTTCGGCTTCCTCGGCGGCCTCATCCTGGCCTATCTGGCTGTGGTCAAGCTGGTGCTTGGCGAGGACATCGGTGGGCGTCCGCTGCTGTTTGCGGGGATTCTGCTCGCTGTTGTCGCCATCCAGTTCTTGACCACCGGGGTGCTTGCGGAACTGCTCAGCCGTACCTTCTTCGAGTCCGCCGGGCGCGGAGCCCATTCCGTGCTGACCCAGGACGACGGCAATGAGGCCGGCTGGATGGAGCCGGGCACCGCGCCGTGAGGCACCGGGGCGGGCCGTTGGCCATCGACGCGTCACGGCAGTGGCAAGATCCCGTGGCCTACCTGGCGGGCTTCGGGATCGTGTTTCTGCTGGCCGCCTATCGGCTGGGGGTAGTGCAGTTCAGCGGGCTCGAACTCGACGTCGAAGAGGCCTACTACCTCTACTGGTCGCTGGACCCGGCGTTCGGTTACTTTTCCAAGCCGCCGATGATCGCCTGGCTGCTGGCCGTCGCGACCGAGTTGTTCGGCCGCAGCGAACTGGCGGTGAAGTCGGTATCCTGGACCCTGCACCTGCTCAGCGCCCTGCTGGTCTACAGCATCGGCAAACGCCTCTACGGCACCCGCCCCGGGCTCGCCGCGGGCGTGGCGTTCGCGAGCCTTCCGGTGGTCGGTGCGCTGTCGCTGTACAGCACGACCGATGCGCCGCTGCACTTCTTCTGGGCGCTGACACTGCGGTTGTTCATCAAGGCGCGCGACTCGGGGCGGCCCGGCTGGTGGCTCGCGACCGGACTGGCCGGCGGTCTGGGCCTGCTCAGCAAGTACACCATGGGGCTGATCGCCGTCGGCCTGGCGCTCGCATTGGCCGCGGCGCGACCGGACCGGCGCTGGCTTGCGGCGCCGGCTTTGTGGCTGGGTGTGCTCGCGGCGGCCCTGGTGTGGGGGCCCAACCTGTGGTGGAACGCGACCCACGACTTCATCTCGTTCCGCCACACCGCGCACATCTCGCAGCTGCACGCAGAGCTCTTCCACCCCGAGCGGCTCGCCGAGTTTCTGGGTGCGCAGCTCCTGGTGTTCGGCCCGGTGTTCTTCGTCGCCCTGGTGGCGGCCTTGCCGCGACGCAGCGTATGGGCTGACGCTCGACACCGTCTGCTGCTACTGGTGTCGCTGCCGATCCTGTTGCTGATCAGTACGCAGGCCCTGTTGTCGGAAGCGAACATGAACTGGGCCTCGCCGGCCTATGTCGGCCTGAGCGTGTTCGTCTCCGCCTGGTTGTGGGAGCGGCGCCGGCGCTGGTTCTACGCGGGGGTGGCCGTCAACCTGGTCCTGCTCAGCGTTGCCTATCACTACCACGCGCTCGCATCGCTCGCCGGCATCGAGCTGCGCAGCACCCAGACACCCTACAAGCACCGCCTCGGCTGGCGTGCCCTCGGCGCCGGGGTGCGCGAGTGGACGGAGCGCTACCCCGATGCCCGCCTGCTCGGCGACCGCCGTGGGCTGCTCGCGTTAATGTCCTACTATGGCGTGGACGGACCGCGCCAGGTCGTAAG
>JARRQB010000330.1:0-2639 GCA_037382265.1 Gammaproteobacteria bacterium
CGTGCCGACCAGTAACGGCGCACGGCCACTGCGGGCGGCCTCCCAGGCCGCCAGGCGCTCGCCGGCGGCCAGGCCGGAGTGGATCGCCACCGGCTCGAGGCCCAGGCGCTGAGCGAAGCGGCGCAGCAACTGCGGCGTCAGGCCGATTTCGGGCACCAGCACCAGCGCCTGTCCGCCCTCGGCCAGCACGCGCTCGAGCAGGCACATGTAGACCTCGGTCTTGCCGCTGCCGGTGATGCCGTCGAGCAGGTGGCAACGGTAACCGTCGCCCGCGCCGAGGATCGCCTTCAGCGCCGCGGCCTGTTCCGCGGTCAGCTCCGGGCCCGGCGCCGGCTGCGGCCGCAGCAGCGCCAGCGGTTCCGGCTCCACCCAGTCCTGCTCGATGAGCAGCGCGAGCGTGCGGCGCCACTGGCTGCCGATCGCCGTCAGCCCGGCGGGCGGCTGCGGGCCGTCGGCCAGCGCTTCGAGCATCGCATGCTGCACCTTGGCGCGGCCGGGGGGCTCGCCGAGCCGCGCCCGGCCGGCATCGGTCAGGCGGGATTGCTGCGGCGGGTCGGGGAGGCGCCCGCGCGCAGTGCGCAGGGCGGGCGGCAGGGCGGTGGCCACGACGTCGCCCGGCGCATGCTTGTAGTACTGCCAGCACCAGCGCAGGAGGTCGAGCAAGCCGTCGTCGAGCAACGGCCGGCCATCGTCCAGGACGCGCCGGACCGACTGCAAACGGGCACGCGACAGCGTACTTTCGGCCGCGGTTTCGACGACCACACCGACCAGCCGGCGCGGCCCGAAGGGCACCAGCACGCGGCAACCGGGCACGGCCGCAGCGCCGTCCGAAGCCGGCAGATAGTCGAACAGTTGCGGCAGGGGGACCGGCAGGGCGACCCGCAGGATATCCGTGGCGTTCATGTAGGGCTGATTCTAGCAGCAGCGGCCATGAACCGCGTGTGCGTGCGGAATGCCGTGGCGCAGGCCGCTTTTGCTATATTTAGTGCGTCCCACCCAACCCAAGAGGAGAGACCTGATGAGCATGATGAGTGAATTCCGCGACTTCGCGATGCGCGGCAACGTCGTCGACATGGCGGTCGGTATCGTCATCGGCGGCGCCTTCGGCAAGATCGTGTCGTCGTTCGTCAACGACGTGCTGATGCCGCCCATCGGCATGGCCGTCGGCGGAGTCGATTTTTCCGACCTCGCCCTGACCCTCAAGGAAGCCTGCGGCGAGGTCGCCGCGGTCACCCTGAACTACGGCACCTTCATCCAAACGGTGATCGATTTCGTCATCATCGCGTTCGCGATCTTCATGGTGGTCAAGGCCATGAACCGGATGAAGAAAAAGGAAGAGGCCGCTCCGCCCGCGCCGCCCAAGCCCTCGGCCGAGGAAAAGCTGCTGGCGGAAATACGGGATCTGCTGAAAAAGGAATGACGCGCCGCGATTCCGCGCGCCAATGCGAAAAAGCCGGCTCGACGCCGGCTTTTTCACGTTCGGGTCGGGGACCGGCTCAGTGCAGCGTGTCCTCGTCCGACGAGGTCTTGCTCAATTGCGCGAACTGCTCCTTCAGCAGGTCGAGGTCCGCGCCGAGCTCGGCCATGTCGGCGACGATGCGGGCCGTCTCACGCAGCAGCAGATCGGGGCCCTCGTCTTCCTCCGCGTCGTCCGCGACTTCCTGGTCGCCATCCTCGAGTTCCGCATCGGCCGTCGCCAGCACGTTTTCCTCCTCGACCAGCGGCGCGACGCTGCCGTCCTGGCCCTCGCGCTCCTTTTTCTTGGCTTCGCGTTTGGCGATGCGTTCACGCCCCTCGCTCTCGAGCAGCGAAATGCGTTTCTCGTCGGCGTGCTCGTTGAATTCGGCGATGTCGTCACGCAGCCAGGCGAATTCCTGGTCGTCGACGACACGCTCGCGGTAGCGGCTCTCCGCGACGGCCACCAACTCGCTCAAATCGCCGGCCGCCTGGTAGCGGGCCGGGTCGATCCGGGTCCAGGGCAAGGCGTTATCCAGCGAACGCTCGCCGTAGTCTTCGGGGTCGCCGGCCGACGGAAAGGCGATGTCGGGCACCACGCCGCGATTCTGGGTCGAACCGCCGTTGACGCGGAAGAACTGCGCCATCGTGATCTTCAACTGGCCCAGGCCGGGACGGTCGGCCGACGCGTAATCGTTCAGGTCCAGCAGACTCTGCACCGTGCCCTTGCCGAAGGTGGTCTCACCGACCACGACGCCGCGGCCGTAATCCTGGATCGCCGCGGCGAAAATCTCCGAGGCCGAGGCGCTGTAGCGGTTTACCAGCACCGCCAGGGGCCCGGACCAGGCCATGCCGGCCTCGTTGTCTTCCTCGAGTGAAATCCGGCCGCTGGAATTGCGCACCTGCACCACCGGACCCCGGTCGATGAACAGCCCGGTCAGCGTCGTCGCCTCGAGCAAGGAACCGCCGCCGTTGTTGCGCAGGTCGATGACCCCGATCTTCACGACCTGGTCGCCGGACTCGTCCATCGGCACCTCGATGATCTCGCTCTGCGCGGCCTGCTCTTCGAGCTTGACCTCGTCGCGCACGATGTCGACGACACGGGTCGGGCCGCCGACCCCTTCGTCCTCCGGCAGCACCTCCAGCCGCACGACGGTGTCCTTGGGCCCGCGGATCAGCTCCAC
>JARRQB010000331.1:0-2638 GCA_037382265.1 Gammaproteobacteria bacterium
AGCGAATCGCCAATGACCAGGTTCGTTACGGGGAACCGCTATTCTGCCGTGTTCCGGGCGCACTTCCAACAAAACCGATACACTACGCGCCAGCGTAAGCGGACCCCGACAAGACCCGGAACGATGGAACTGATCGACATCGGCTGCAACCTGACGCACGATTCCTTCGACGCCGACCGCGACGAGGTGCTGGAGGCGGCCCGCCGGGCCGGCGTGACGCAATTGATCGTGACCGGCGCCAGTGAAGACGGCAGCCCGCTGGCCCTGGACCTGGCGCGCCGGCACCCGGGCGTGCTGTACGCCACCGCCGGCATCCACCCGCACCACGCGGCCGACTATACGGCGGACACGGACGCACTGCTGCGTGAACTGGCGGCGCAGGACGAAGTGGTGGCCGTGGGCGAGACGGGGCTCGACTATTTCCGCGATTTCTCGCCGCGCGACTGCCAGCGCGACGCCTTCATCCGGCAACTGCGCATTGGCGCCGACACCGGCCTGCCGCTGTTCCTGCATCTGCGCGACGCGCACGAGGATTTCCACGCGATACTGCGCGAACACCGCGCGGCGCTCGCCGACGTGGTGGTGCACTGCTTCACCGGCAGCCGCGACGAGTTGCAGCACTACCTGGAACTCGACTGCCACATCGGCATCACCGGCTGGATCTGCGACGAGCGCCGCGGCACCCACATGAAGGATTATCTCGGCGACATTCCCGCCGCGCGGCTCATGATCGAGACCGACGCGCCCTACCTGAAGCCGCGCAACCTGCGGCCCAAGGTCAAATCGCACCGCAACGAACCGCGCTTTCTTCCATGGATCGCCGGCACGCTGGCCGCGGTGCGCGGCGAGCATCCCGACCGGCTGGCCGCGCAGACGACGGCCAACGCACGCCGTTTCTTCAGGATTCCCGAGCCTCCGGCAGCGGCTTAGCACCGGCCGCGGCGACGAAACGCTGCTCGATCAGGTCTTCGGCCAGGCTGTCGAAGCGCCAGTTCTTCAGAAAGCTGCAGTGCCCGCCGTACTGCGTGATGATCAGTTCCAGCTTCGGATTCTCGGGCAGGGCGTGAAAATCCGCCACCGGTACGATCGGATCGTCGGCCGCGGTCAGCACCGTGGCCGGCACGGACAGGCGGGCCAGGCGCCCGCGGGCGATCGAGTAGCCTTCGAAATAGGCCTCGGCGCTGGCAAAACCGGCGTGGCGCGTGGCCAGGTAGTGGGTGCGCGCACGCAGGCTCTTCAGGTCGTACCACGTCTCATGGCCGTACAGGTCCGGAAACGCGCTCTGCTTGGCTTTCAGCGAACGCGACCACTTGCGCTCGAAGTAACGCTCGTAGAATCGCGTGCCCCGTTCCATCGCGACCATCGCGTTGGCCGGGTCGATGACCGGGCAGACGGCCACGATGCGCCCGAGGTCCAGGCCCGCCCCGGCCGCGCGCAGGCCGACGCGCAGCGAGAAATTGCCGCCGAGCGAGTAACCCGCCAGGCACCAGCGGCTGGCGCCACAGCGGTCCTGCAGGTCCCGCAAGGCGCGCACGACCTCCTCGAGCCGGCAGGAGTGGAACAGACCCGGGTTCAGGTGGTGCGTATCGCCGTGGTCGCGGAAATTCAGCCGGAATACGTCGAAACCGGCGGTGTACAGCCGGGCGCCGCTGCCGAGGATGTAATTGGATTCGACATTGCCTTCCCAGCCGTGCAGCAACACCGCCAGCCCCCGGCCCGCGCGCGGCTGCGCCGAGTACAGGCCCTGTAGACGGATGCCATCGCCGCCATCCAGGGTCCAAACTTCGGCCGCGGTACGCAGCGCCTCGGCGCGACGCCGCATGACCGCGCGCCGGATTCCGCTGCTGCCCAGCAGCGACTGGACGTGGCCGTTGCGCAGGCTGAACGGCGGCCGGAAACCGGCGAAGGCCTCAACCACGCGCGACGTCCGCCTCGAACGCCTTCCGCACCGCAGCTTCGGCCTCCAGTGCGAGTTGCCGGCGCTGCTTGCCGGCCGGGTCGATGGCCGCCAGCACCTCGACGTGGGCCATGCAGGGCGGCTGGCGCAGCAGGCGGAAGAAGTTGGCGACGAAATGCTCGCCGGGCAGGAAGGTCATGTCCGGGTCATGGCCGCCGTTGCGCAGGTAGCGCAGCATCACCGGCTGCACCGGCACGCCGGCTGCGATGGCCGCAGCGAACATCCGACCGTGAAAGCGCTTGACCCCATGGCCCGGCAGGATGCCGCCTTCCGGAAAGATCGCGACCCGGCCGCCCTCTTTCAGCCGTTCGGCCATCACGGTCGCGACCCCGCTGGCGGAATGGTGACTGCCGCGTTGATGGAACAGGGTGCGGCCCGACCGCGCCATCAGACCGACCACCGGCCAGTCGTTGATTTCGGCCTTGGAAACGAAGCTCACGGCCGCCATGCTATTGATCAGTGGAATGTCCAGCCAGGAAATGTGGTTGGCGACCAGCAATCGAGCGCCGGGCGGGAGGGCGCCGACCTGCTCCAGGCGCAAACCGAAAATCCGGCACACCGTGCGCATCCACCACACGGCGGTCCGTTCGCTCAACGTGCGGCTGCCCAACCGCAGATCACGAAGCGGGCGGTACTGGGACAACACGGTGACCGGGGTTCCCAGCAGAATGTGCAGCAGCA
>JARRQB010000332.1:0-3257 GCA_037382265.1 Gammaproteobacteria bacterium
CCACCGGCATGACGTCGCCGCACTCCTCGTACAGCTCCTTGCTGCCGTCCTTCGCCTCCCAGCACTCACCGGCACCGCTCAGCACCACGCCACTGGAACTGGTCAGACGACCCATCTCCTTCTCGGCCGCTACGCCAACCGAGGAGGCCAGCAACAGCGCGAACCCGGCTGCTGCCGCCGCGGTCCCGACTTTTTTCGATACGAAGTTTTCAGACATTTTACTCCCCTTGTTTTCACTAAACAGGCGTGTTGTGGTCGTGTGCCGGCGCCGGCTGGGCACCAACCCAGGAATTTGCAGCCGCAGACTAACATTGTCTCTGCGTAAATGGTATACGTTCGATCGTTTTAACGCCCGTTTAGCGCGCGGAAACACGGAGAGTAGCCATGCCGGCCGATCGCCGCTTCCTGAAACCAACCCTGGCGTTCGGCTGCCTCGTCGTCGCCGTCGCGGGAGTACCTGGCGCGACCGGCGCGGACACGGTCTACGGTTCGGTCGACGAACAGGGCCGGGTGACCTTTTCGGACCGCGTGCCGGCCGGTGCCGTCGAGGTCGAGCGGGTCGAGGTGGAACCGACCCGCCAGCCCGAGGGCGAGGTCGACGCGAGTCGGCGGCGCGCCGAACAGGCCATCACGGCCGCCGGCGAAAGCCAGCAGCAGCGCGACGCGGCACGGGCGGAACGCCAAGCCGCGCTGAACAGCGCGGAGCAGCGGGTGCGCGACGCCGAGGCGAACCTGGCCGACGCCCGGGTGGTGGGGGAAGGGGATCGCCTTGGCACCGCTTCGGGCGGCAGCCGGTTGACCCCCGCGTACCACGCGCGCGTGCAAGCGGCCGAACAGGCCCTCGAGCAGGCTCGGATGGATCTCCAAACCGCCCGATCCGGACGCTGAATCGGGCCGATTGACATGTCGGGATCGCTGCCACATGCTGCGCCGACGACAGTCGGGCGACGCCCGTTACCGAGGAATCTTACCATGCAGAGCCTGACCCGCCTGGGCGTGCTCCTGATGCTGTTCGCGGCGGCCGCAGCGCCGGCCGTGGCCGACGAGTACCAGGACACCGTCAACCTTTTCCGCAAGGCCGTCGAGAGCAAGGACTTTTTCGAGAATGCCTACGGCTACGCAGTGTTCCCCACCATCGGCAAGGGCGGAATCGGCATCGGCGGCGCCTACGGCACCGGCCGCGTGTTCGTGCGGGGCAACTACGTCGGCGACACCAAGATGACCCAGGTCACCCTCGGCTTTCAGCTCGGCGGCCAGGCCTACAGCCAGATGATCTTCTTTCAGGACGAACGCGCATTCCGCGAATTCAGCGGCGGCAACTTCGAGTTCGGCGCCCAGGCCTCGGCCGTCGCCATCACCGCAGGTGCCCAAGCGGCCGCCACCACGACCGGCAGTTCCGCCGGCGCCAGCGGCGGAAAGAACGACGCCACCACCACCGGCCACTACTACAAGGGCATGGCGGTTTTCACCATCGCCAAAGGCGGCCTGATGTACGAAGCGAGCATTGGCGGCCAGAAGTTCAGCTTCACGCCCAAATGACGGCGGCAAGGGCACGCGGTTCCAGGGCCGCGCGCGGGTTCGGGCTCCTGCTCCTGGTGGGGATGCTGACCGCGTGCAGCTCGACCAAGCTGCGCGACACGTGGCGCGACGAGGCCTATACCGGCCCCGGCTACAAGAAGGTGCTCGTGATCGGTATCGCCGAGCTACCGGCACGCCGCAAGAGTTTCGAGGACACTTTTGCCGCCGCCCTGGGCCAGGCCGGCGTGGTGGCGGTGCCCAGTCATCAGGTGCTCGCGGTGAGCGGCAGAATCGAGGAGGAACGACTGCGCCAGGCCGTGGCCGAATCGGGCGCCGAAGCGGTGTTGCTGACACGGCTGATGAGTCTGGACACGCGCAGCGAATACCAGCGCGGGTACATCAGCATCATGCCGCGTGCAGGCTTCTACGGTTATTACGGCGCCGCCTGGGGTCACTACACGCCCGCGGCCACCTACGACTACAAGGTCGTAGGACTGGAAACCAACCTGTGGGACGTCGAGACGGAGAAACTTGTCTGGGCCGGAGCCACCGAAAGCTTCGCGCCACAGACGGTGAAGCAGGAGACCGAGGCATTTTCGCAGGTCGTCATCAACGCCCTGAGGGCCGCGGACCTGATCTGAGGCGCCGTTTCGGCCGGCGGTTCGGCCGAGTCCTCGTGCTCGTCGTCGTCGCCTGGACGTCGGGCGGCAGCTCCGCGCCGGGTCGCGCCGATGCCGCCGCGGAGTGCGTCGTCCTGCTGCACGGCCTGGGCCGGACCTACCGGTCGATGGACGATATGGCGGATGCGCTGCGCGATGCCGGCTATCTTCCGGTCAACATCGACTACCCGTCGCGCGAATTTCCCATCGAAACCCTGGCCGAAGCGGCGGTCGGCCGCGGGATCGAGCGCTGCCGGCGGGCGCATGCGCGGCGCATCCACTTCGTCACGCATTCGCTCGGCGGTATCCTGGCACGCTACTACCTCGCCCACAAGCCACTGCCGGAGCTGGGTCGAGTGGTCATGCTGAGCCCGCCGAACCGCGGCAGCGAGGTCGCCGACGCGCTCGCGGACAACCCGCTCTATGTCTGGCTCAATGGTCCCGCCGGCCAACAATTTTTACGACGCCTGGTTGACCGGGGTGTTCGACAGTGCCAACGACGGCAAGGTCTCGGTCGAACGCGCCCGCGTCGAGGGCATGACCGACTTCCTGGTCGTGCCCTACACGCACACCTTCATCATGACGGCCGACGACGTCATCCGGCAGACCCTGCACTTCCTGCGCCACGGCCGCTTTTTCGATCGCCATCCCACCCAACCAGCGCCGCCTCAGTAGAGCGCCTGCGGCGGATGGCGACGGCTCGCCGCGGCACACCTCTTCCGGCCGCCCGCAGTCGACTCGGCGAGCCGCCCTGTGCCGCCACGACCCGGCGGGATCATCGACCAGGGCGCTGCGCGGCCTGTGGGTAACGCCTGGCGAGTTCCCGGGCGAAGTACTGCGCACGCTCCGCGTCGCCCTGCTCGCGATGCAGATCGACCAGCGCCTGCAGGATGTCCCGATCGCCAGGGCTGCGCCGGTTGGCCTGCCCGAGTACCGCCAGTGCCTGTTCCGAATCGCCCGACCCTTGCAGGGCTAGCGCGTAGACATACGCGTAACGCGGCTGGTCCACGGCCAGGTCTGCGGCCCGGCGCAAATAGGGCACGGCCTGTTCCAACCGCTGGTCCCTGACCAGCAACAGAC
>JARRQB010000333.1:0-2633 GCA_037382265.1 Gammaproteobacteria bacterium
CTGCGCCAGACAGTATCCTATACAAACTAGTCGAAATTCCCAAAAAGACCATGGCAACAGCCTAGGGTACACAAGGCGGGATTGTCCACCTCCGCGCCCCGGCGACGCGCGTGCCCGCTTAACCTCGTGCGTGGCCGACAGACCGGTCGCGCGGCGCCGAACCGCATGATGCAGGCAACCCAATCGGTGGGCTGCGCGCACCAACCTGCCCACCCACACCAGCAACACCATCACCACCCTGCCGCGGCTGCTCGAGGAATGTCGCCAGCCGGTCGAACAGGGCTACGCCTTAGACAACGAGGAAGCGGAGCTCGGCACCGGCACCCATGGATCGCCGGCGCGACCCTGGTTGACGGACGAGCCTCGGCCACCGGCCGGCGCATCGGGCTGGCTCAGCCGTTGGATACGCTCACCTCCTCGTAGCCGGCACGGGCGATCACACCGCCGACCGCAGCGAGCACCGCCTGGAGCGCGGCGCCGGCCGAGTCCTCGCCGAACGCCACCGCGACGCCGCGTGCGTTCCCCACCCGCACGCTGACGCAGGCCATGGCGTCGGCATCGGTACCCGCGCGCACGGCACTCTCGTCGAAGTGTTCCACCTCCACGGCAAGGCCGAACTGGCGTTCGAGCGCGTCCACTACGGCCTCCAGCACGCCCTTGCCGCGACCGCGCAGAACCGTGGCGTGGCCCCTGGGACCAAGCTGAACGTCGGCACTAACCGCAGCGCCATCACGCCGCAGCTGATACCGCTGCACGACCCAGGCTGCCGGGACGTCAACGTAGCTCTGCTCGAACAGGGCGCGGACCCGCGGCGAATTCACTTCGCTACCCGTGCGCTCCGCGTCCGCCTGCACCACGTGGCTGAACTCGACCGCCAGCCAGCGCGGCAGCGAGATGCCGTGATCGCGCTCGAGCACGTGGGCCACGCCACCCTTGCCGGATTGACTGTTGATGCGTACCACCTCCTCGTAGCGCCTGCCCAGGTCGCGGGGATCGATGGGCAGATAGGGGACTTCCCAGTGCCCGCCGCGCTCCCGGTGATGGGCCATGCCTTTTCGGATAGCATCCTGGTGGCTGCCCGAGAACGCGGTGTAGACCAACTCGCCGGCCCAAGGGTGGCGCGGCGGCACCGCCATCCCGGTCGCGGTGGTGTAGCCCGCGACCACGGCGGACATATCGGCGAACTCCAACCTGGGCGCCACACCCTGCGAATACAGGTTCATCGCCATCGTGACGATGTCCATGTTGCCGGTGCGCTCGCCGTTGCCGAACAGTGTGCCCTCCACCCGGTCGGCGCCCGCCATGACCGCGAGCTCCGCAGCCGCAACGGCGCAGCCGCGATCGTTGTGGGTGTGGACCGAGACAAGCAGGTGCTCGCGCCACGCCACACGGTCACAGAACCACTCGACGAGATCGGCAAAACGGTTCGGCGTGGTCGACTCCACGGTCGCCGGCAAGTTGACGATAACGCCCTGCCCGTGCTGCGGCCGCCACACCGCGTTCACGGCGTCCACCACTTCGAGCGCAAACTCGGGCTCGGTCTGGGAGAAACTCTCGGGCGAATACTGAAATACCCACTCGGTGTCGGGATGACGCGCCGCCGCCGCTTGCACCGCGCGCGCGCCGGCCACCGCAATCGCCTTGACGCCGTCCCGATCCAAGCCGAACACCTGCTCGCGCTGTGCCGGGTTGGTCGAGTTGTAGACGTGCACGATGGCGCGCCGGACGCCCTGCAGTGCCTCGAAGGTCCGTTCGATGAGCCCGTCGCGGGCCTGCGTGAGCACCTGAATTGTCACGTCGAGCGGAATCCGGCCGCGCTCGATCAGGCTGCGCACGAACTCGAAGTCGGGCTTGGAGGCGGCGGGGAAGCCGACCTCGATCTCTTTGAAGCCCAGTTGCACCAACAGATCGAACAGCGCGCCCTTTTGCGCCCCGCTCATGGGCTTGACCAGCGCCTGGTTGCCATCACGCAGGTCCACGCTGCACCAGCGCGGCGCCTTGGTGATGGCCCGGTCCGGCCATCGCCGCGTGTCCAGGGTTACGCCGCCCGCGGGGCGGTACTTACGATGATCGAAGCGGTTCATGATGCACCTGTTCATTGCTCGGGGTCCCAGTGGACCGTCCGGTCGGTGTGCGTCGGCATGCCGGGGAGGGATCGCCCCCGCCGGGCCCCGCGGGTTTCCGCCGCGGGGATCGCCCGCGGCCAGTGTTCGACGTCGAGGGTGGAACGTCGACCTTGGGGGTTAGTCTAGGTTCGCCCGGCAAACGATCTCTTGCTTTTTTTGCGTTCTTTGGCGCCATTAAGGCAATATTCATGCTACTTTCGATTATTACTCGCTACATTTCACTCCATTAGAGGACTAACGTGGCAGAACAACCAAAACTGGACCGTTACGATCGGCGCATCCTGGAGGAGCTGCAGCGCGACGGCGGCCTGACCAACCCGGAACTGGCCGATCGTATCGGCCTGTCCGCCTCGCCCTGCTCACGGCGCGTCAAGGCGCTGGAGGACGCCGGGGTGATCCTGCGCCGCGTGACCTTGCTCGACCGGCGCAAGCTCGGGCTCAACCTGACTGCCCTGATCAACATCAGCATGGACCGCCACACACCCGAGCGCTTCGAGGCCTTCGAGA
>JARRQB010000334.1:0-3835 GCA_037382265.1 Gammaproteobacteria bacterium
TCCCTGCTCCTGGCGCTCTGGTTCGGCGGCAATGGCGGTGTGCGCGCCGCCGCGCTCGACGCCGGCGTGGTGAACTGGCTGGAGCGCATGGACCAGGCGGTGCGCACCCTCGACTACGAGGGACGCTTCGTCTACCAGTTCGGCGACCACTTGGAGGCCTTGCTGCTGCGCCATCAGGTGCACGGCGGCAGCGAGCGCGAGCGCCTGGTCGCCTTGAACGGTGCGCTGCGCGAGGTGCGCCGCGATGAAGACAAGGCGATCTGCCGGTCGGAGGAACGCCGCGAACTGCTCGTCGAGCGCGGCACCGGCGGCCGCAGCTTCTCGCCGCTGCTGCCGATTCGTCTCGACCAGCTGTCGGGCAACTACCGGTTCGAGCTCAACGGGGAGTCTCGCGTAGCCGGCCGGCCCGCCCAGGAGTTGTGGATTCACCCGCTGGACGATCTGCGCTACGGCTACCGCCTGTCGCTCGACCGCGAGCACGCGCTGCCGTTGCGCACCGTGGTGGTCGGGGTTG
Source organism: Gammaproteobacteria bacterium (assembly GCA_037382265.1). GTDB lineage: Bacteria > Pseudomonadota > Gammaproteobacteria > Chromatiales > Chromatiaceae > JARRQB01. Next base: position 515 of record JARRQB010000334.1, read on the forward strand.
ACGAGCGCCCGGTGTCGCAAATCATGTTCACCGAGCTGCAGGTCGGCATACCGAGCGCCGGCGAGCCGCCCGCGGGCGAGCCGCCGGCGGCAGCCGCGATCACGGAGGGGGCGGCGCCCGAGCTCGACCGCGAAGCCTGGATGCGGCCGCCGCGCTGGGCCTTTCGCGACACCCCCAGCGGCTTCGTCCTGAACGTGCACCGACGTCAGCGCATGGAGCCCGACGCCGAGGGCCACCAGGTGACCGCGGTGGGCGAGGTGCCGGCGCTCACCGTGCGCCTGTTCGGCGAGGCCGTCACTCCGCTCGAGGGTGCGACGCCGTGATCGAACAGCCCGGCATCGTGACCGCCGTGCGCGAGGGCGAGGCCCGGGTCGACGCCGCCGCAGGGGCCGGCGGCTGCGCGGTCTGCGGTGCCGGCGGCGGCTGCGGCACGGCGTCGCTGGCGCGCTTTTTCGGGCGCCGGCAGCGCAGCCTCTGGGTGCGCAACGACGTCCACGCAGCGGTGGGCGACCGCGTCGTGATCGGCCTCGACGAGGCCGCGTTGCAGCGCGCCGCGTTGACCGCTTATGCCTGGCCGCTGGTGGGACTGTTGGCCGGCAGCCTGCTCGGCGATCTGGTCATCGCGCCGGGCACCGGGGAACTCGCCGTCGTCATCGCGGGTCTGACGGGGTTGTTCGCGGGCATCGTGGTCGCGCGTCGAAGCGCCGCCCGCGCCGCGGCAGACCGCCGCACGCAGCCGCGCGTGCTGCACCGGGAGCCGGCCCCGACGGTGAGCCTGGGCTCGATGCGCGGTGGTACCCAGTAGCTACCTTGTTCAACGGAGTCATGATGAAACAAGCCTTCACCTTCTTCCCCCTCTGGTGCGCGGCCTTGCTGCTCGGCCTGGGCGCTTCGGCGGCCGGCGCACGCGAGCTGCCGGATTTCGTCGCGCTGGCCAAGCAGAGCAGTCCCGCAGTGGTCAACATCAGTACCCGGCAGAACGGCTCGTCCAACCCGCACGGCTCGCGCAAGTTCGAGATCCCCGATCTACCCGAAGATAGTCCGTTCAACGACCTGTTCAAGCGCTTCTTCGGCGACCAGCTGGAGGACTTCTCCGGCGGGGAGCAGCAGCGTACCCAGTCGCTCGGTTCGGGCTTCATCGTCAGTGACGACGGCTACATCCTCACCAATTACCACGTGGTCGAGGGCGCCGACGAGATCATCGTGCGGCTCAGCGACCGCAAGGTGTTCGAGGCCGAGGTGGTCGGCACCGACAAGGGCAGCGACGTCGCGCTGCTGAAGATCGACGCCGAGGACTTGCCGGTGGTCAACATCGGCGGCAGCGCCGACCTGAAGGTGGGCGAGTGGGTGCTGGCCATCGGTTCGCCGTTCGGCTTCGACCACACCGTCACCGCCGGTATCGTCAGCGCGAAGGGACGCAGTCTGCCGAGCGAAAACTACGTGCCCTTCATCCAGACCGACGTGGCCATCAACCCCGGCAACTCGGGCGGCCCGCTGTTCAACCTCGACGGCGAGGTGGTGGGCATCAACTCGCAGATCTACAGTCGGACCGGTGGCTTCATGGGGCTGTCGTTCGCCATCCCGATCGAACTGGCGATGAACGTGGCCGACCAGCTGCGCACCAAGGGGCGGGTCTCGCGCGGTTATCTCGGCGTGCTCATCCAGGACGTCGACCGCAACCTGGCCGAGTCGTTCGGCTTGGATCACCCGCGCGGCGCTCTGGTGGCCCGGGTGCTGCCCGATTCACCGGCGGCGGCGGCCGGCCTGCAGACCGGCGACATCATCCTCGAGTTCGACGGCACCGCGCTGCTCAACTCCAGCCAGCTGCCGCCACTGGTCGGCACCAGCCCGGTGGACGAGGACGCCAAGCTCAAGGTGCTGCGCGAGGGGCGCGAGCGGACCCTGACGGTGCGCCTGGGCGAACTGCCCGAGGGCGAGCAGACCGCCGGTATGCCGAGCCGCAAGCCCGAGACCAAGGCTAGCCTGCTCGGCATCGAAGTCGCGCCGCTGACCGCCGAGCAGCGCGAGCAACTCGACATCCCCGACGACCGGGGCTTGGTGGTGCAGAGCATCGGGGACGGTGCGGCTCGCGCCGCGGGGGTGCGCGCCGGGGACATCATCCTGACGTTCGACGGCAAGCCGATCGGCGAAGTCGACCAGCTGGAGTCCGCGGTCGAGGCAATGGAGCCGGGTAAGTCCGTGGCGGTGCTGGTGCAGCGTCGCGAAAGCCCGGTGTTCCTAGCCCTGCGGGTGCCGCGCAAGGAGTGAGCGGCCCGCCCGAAGTCGTCTTCTACTACCGCGACGGCTGCCATCTCTGCGAGGAGATGGCAGCCTTTTTGTTTCGGCACTGGCCGGAGGTAGCCGGCGCCATGGTCTGGCGCGACGTCGATGCCGACCCGACGGCCGCGGCGCGCTACGGCGACCAGGTGCCCGTGCTCGAGCGTGGCGCCGAGGTCGTCTGCCGCTACGCCGTGGAACCGGCGGCACTGGTTAGCTATTTCGGCGAGCCCGTTAATCCGGTATGATCCGCGGTCTTTAACGCGCCGTACCAGGGAAGCGTCCAGCCCCGGAAAAATCCCGCAGGGACGGCCTCTTGGGGCGCGGTTTTCGCGTTCGGCTACCCGTTGATGACCGCTCTCAGCCACATCCGCAATTTCTCCATCATCGCCCACATCGATCACGGCAAGTCGACGATCGCCGACCGCTTCATTCAGGTGTGCGGCGGCCTGACCGAGCGCGAGATGGCCGCCCGGCCCAGAGCGTGACCTTGATGTACCCGGCGCGCAACGGCGAGACCTATCAGCTGAACTTCATCGACACCCCCGGGCACGTCGACTTCTCCTACGAGGTGTCGCGCTCGCTGGCGGCCTGCGAGGGCGCGCTGCTGGTCGTCGACGCCGCTCAGGGCGTCGAGGCCCAGAGCGTGGCCAACTGCTACACCGCCATCGAGCAGGGGCTCGAGGTCCTGCCGGTGCTGAACAAGATCGACCTGCCGTCGGCCGAGCCCGAGCGGGTGATCACCGAGATCGAGGAGATCATCGGCCTGGAGGCGCACGATGCGCTGCGCGTCAGTGCCAAGACCGGCGAGGGCATCCCCGACCTACTGGAGTCGCTGGTGGCCAAGGTGCCGCCGCCCGAAGGCAACCCGGCGGCGCCGCTGCAGGCGTTGATCATCGACTCCTGGTTCGATTCCTACGTCGGCGTGATCTCGCTGATCCGCGTCAAGCACGGCAGCGTCAAGCCGAAGGACAAGATGGTGATCATGTCCACCGGACGCAGTTACCAGGTCGAAAAGGTCGGGGTCTTCAATCCGAAGCGCTG
>JARRQB010000335.1:0-2620 GCA_037382265.1 Gammaproteobacteria bacterium
CCCGGGCCGCGGCGGCGCCGATGCGCTGCGCCAGCATCACCTGGCGGGCGGCGAGATAGACCTGGCGGGTCGAGGCGCCGGTCTCGAGCAGCTGACGGGCCACCCGCTCGGCCGCCGCCGCCAGCGCCGGCACCTGCCCGGCGATGGCGGCGCCGCCCACGTCGAGCGCGAGCAGCGGCGCCTCGCCGGCCAGGATGGCGTCCACCGGTGCGCGCAGTTCGTCCCAGCGCTCCTCGGCCGCGCGCCACTCCCCGGCCAGCTCCTCGGGCACGGCCACCAGGCCGCTCGCGGGGTCGCCCTCGGCGAGTTCCCTCGCAATGACCGCGTAGCGCTCGCGGGCCTCGCCGAGCCGGGCGAAGGCCGCCGGCTCGCCACGCGCCGCTGCCGGCGCGTACTTGGCGATGCGCTGCGCCAGCACCCGCTGTTCGCCGGCCCGCAGCACGTACTGTTCGTCGTGGGCGGCCTTGCGGGCTTCGTGCGCGAACGCCAGCACCGCCGCCACGATCAACACCACCACCAGCCCCGCGAGGATGGCGAGGGTGCGGTTGCTCACCGCCCCCTGCTTCAAGAATCCGATGCTCATTCCGGTCGTCTCCTCACGGACGTGTTGTCAGGTGCCCGCCGCCAGGAAGCGCGGATCATCGGCCAGGGCCTGCATGCCGAACACCGGCCAAAGCTCGTCATCCACCTTGAACGCCTCGTTCACGTACTGCCCCACCGGACCCTCCAGCCGGGCCTCGACCCGACAGTCCCGGTCGAACTGCTGCATGCCCTGCACGCCCGGCACCAGCAGCCCCGCATTGATTTCCGAACGCGGCAGCACCAGCACCCGGCTGCCCTTGCCCGGCACCTGCGCCTTGCCGCCGAGGAACGCCTGCAGGTCGGTGATCGGCAGCAGCGTGCCGCGCACGTTCGCCAACCCGACGACCCAGTCCCGCGCCCCGGGCACCCGCGTGATCATGTGCGGGTACGGCAGCATTTCGGCCAGTTCCTGCATAGCGCTCACCAGGCGCACCCCGGCGACCGTGAAGGCGAGTCCCTGCCAGCGGTCGTCGCTCAACTCGAGCTCCGGCAGCTGCCGCGCGCCGGTGCGGAAGCGCTCCTCCAGATCGAGCAGCAGGTCCATCAGCTCGTGCGGCGGGCGGGCGGTCTCGAGTGCTTCGGCCATGGGCTTCAGTCGAGCACGGCTTGGACCTTGGCCACCAGTTCCTCGGCACTGACCGGCTTGACGATGTAGTCGCGGGCCCCCTGCCGCATCCCCCACTCGCGGTCGGTCTCCTGGGCCTTGGTGGTCACGATGATCACCGGGATGTCCCTGGTCATGAGGTCGCGCGCGAGCCGGCGCGTCGCCTGGAAGCCGTTCATGCCGGGCATGACCACGTCCATCAGAATGGCGTCGGGGACCTCCTCGCGGGCCATCTCGATGCCGGCTTCGCCGCTGGGTGCGCTCAGGACCTCGAAGCCGCCGCGCACCAGCATCCCGGTGAGCACGTGCACCTGGGTCGGGGAATCGTCGATGATCAGCACCTTGGGCATGACGTAGGCCTTCCCCCTGACAGCCGTTAGCGGCGCGAGGCGCCCGTTCACGCCGCCTGTCCGGCGTGCCGTTGGATGGCGTCGAGCAGCTCGTCGCGGGTGAAGGGTTTGGTCAGGTACTGTTCCGAACCGACGATGCGCCCCCTGGCCCGATCGAACAGGCCGTCCTTGCTGGAAAGCATGATGACGGGGATGTGACGATAGCTTTCGTTGCGCTTGATCAGGGCACAGGTCTGGTATCCGTCGAGCCTGGGCATCATGATGTCGACGAAGATGACATCCGGATTGCCGTCGGCGATGACCGCCAACGCCTCGAACCCGTCGGTTGCCGTCAGGACGTCGCAGCCGGCCTTGGTCAGTAAGGTCTCCGCGGTGCGTCGTATGGTCTTGCTGTCGTCGATCACCATGACCTTGAGTCCGGCGAGATCCCGTTCCGCTTCGGCATTCATGTGGTATGACTCCCAGAAAAAGTCACCCCTGTATCGGGCGCACCCCGACAATGCTTGAATACCGGGAACGGAAAAGGATTTTAATTCGCGCGAAAATAGCAACCGCCCCACAGCTCCGCAAGCATCGCGGGGCCGAGGACTCGCCGCGGCACGCCGGCCCGCGCCACCAACGCCCGAAGGATTCGCCATGAGCATAGCCCTGGGGGTCGTCATGGACCCCATCGCCTCGATCAAGATCGCCAAGGACAGCACCTTTGCCATGCTGCTGGAGGCCCAGCGGCGGGGCTGGGATCTGTGGTATATGGAGCAGGCCGACCTGCAGCTGCTCAACGGCGTGCCCAGCGCGACCATGCGGCGCCTGCGGGTCACCGACGACGCCGCCGGCTGGTTCGAGTTCGAGGAGGTGCAGGAGGGGCCGCTCGGCGAGCTCGACGTCCTGCTGATGCGCAAGGACCCGCCGTTCGACATGGAGTACGTCTACACCACCTATCTGCTCGAGCAGGCCGAACAGCGCGGCTGCCTGGTGGTGAACCGCCCCGCGGCCCTGCGCGACGCCAACGAGAAGCTCTACACCGCCTGGTTCCCCGAGTGCTGCCCGCCGACCCTGGTGGCGCGGCGCGAGATCGGCCTGCGGG
>JARRQB010000336.1:0-2620 GCA_037382265.1 Gammaproteobacteria bacterium
GACTGGCAATGGACACCGTCGATCGCGCCGTCCGGCCTGGCGATCGGAAGCGGACCGGCCTTTCCGGCCTGGCGGGGTGACCTCTTCGTCGGCGCACTGGTCGCCCGCGAAGTACGTCGCCTGCACCTCGAGGGCGCCGACATCGTGCGCGAAGAGCCGCTGTTCGGCGAGCTGGACGCGCGGATCCGCGACGTGCGCTTCGGCCCGCGAGGGGCGATCTACCTTGCCTTGCCGGACCGTATCGTGCGGGTCATTCCGACCCGCGATGGCGGCGTATCCGGCACACGCTGAACGACCTGCCGGGGCCGTCGCCCGCGCGAACGCGCGATGGTATAGTTACAGGCCCGTTTGCGGGCGGGGTTCGCCCCGAAGCAAAGGTCAATCGAAGGAGCAAGGCATGAAACCGAATTTTCTGAGTCGCGGGCCACTGCTGGCCGGCCTCATGGGCCTGATGTTCGCGAGCGCCGTGGTGGCGCAGGACCAGATGAAGCCGACCTGGGTCAAGGACGGCGTCGACTGGTCGCAGTACACGCAGTACCTCGTCAAGCCGTTGGTGCTGGACGACGTGCAGTTGGTGCCGCCACCGTGGGCCGAAAACCCCGCCGAGTGGCGGTTCGAAATCGAGGACCCCGCCGTTGTCCAGGAGATTTTTCGCGACGCCATCAAGGCCGGGCTGACCGGCGGCGACATTGATCACCTGGCCTACGCGCCGGGCCCGGGCGTGCTCGAGGTCGAGGTCGAGATTCTCTCGATCACGCCGTGGCTGCGTCCCGGCAGCGCCAGCAAGGCCGATGGCATGAACGTCACCACGCTGGGCAGCGGCGAGCTGGCCGCGACGATCGAGATGCGCGACTCGCAAACCCGCGAACTGCTGGCGATGTGGTCGGGTGATCGTGCGGTCGGTGACGAGTACAAGGAGTTCACGCGTGCCAACAACCTGAACAATCTCGAAAAGATGTTCGCCGGCTTCGCCGGGCGGCTGAGCGCCGAGATGCAACGGATGCACGCCGAGTAACCGGCTCGCAATCGCAAACCGAGCGGGCCGCCATCGCCGGATGGCGGCCTTTTTTGATCGTGAACGGCGCAACGCCGGGCCACCCGCAAGGCACTGAACCATCGAACGGAACCGCGCAGAGACCATGAACCCGACCCCAGCCTGCGATTTCTCGGTCGCGATCACCGGCTCCGGTGGCGCCGGCGCGATCACGGCCGGCGAGTTGCTGCTCAGCCTGGCCGGCAAGAACGGCTGTTTCGGCATCATGCGGCGTTCCTTCGGACCGCAGATCCGGGGCGGCGAGGCGGCGTCGCTGGTGCGGCTCGCGCACCGGCCGATCGAGTGCATGAACGACCGCTTCGACCTGCTGCTGGCGCTCGACTGGCAGAACGCCGAGCGCTTCGCCGACGAGATTCCGCTGCACCCGGCCAGCGTCATCATCGCCGATCCGGCAGCGGGTGCTGTGCCCGAGGTGATCCAGGCCCTGGGCACGGACATCATCGAGTTGCCGATGAAGGCGCTGGCCGGCGAGGTCGCCGGCGGGCGGACCAACATGATCGCGCTCGGCGTGCTCGCGCACTGGCTGGGGTATTGCCCGGACCAGGCCGGCGAACTGATCCAACACACCTTTGGCGGCAAGGGCGAGACGGTCGTCAACGCCGCCCGCGAGACCTTCGAGCGCGGCTTCACCGAACCGCTGATCGTCGAGGCCCGGCGGGCCCGCGTCGGACCCGGGCCCTGCGATGCGGCAACGGCTGGCGAGCGCTGGGACCTCAGCGGCAACGAGGGCTGTGGCCTCGGCGCCTTGCGCGGTGGCATCCGGTTCGCCGCCGCCTATCCGATCACGCCGGCGAGCGACCTGCTGGAGTGGCTGGCGCCGCGGCTCGAGGCCCTGGGCGGTGAACTGCTCCAGGCCGAGGACGAACTGGCCTCGATCAACATGGTGATCGGCGCGTCCTTCGGCGGCGTGCCGTCGATGACGGCGACTTCGGGGCCGGGCCTCGCGCTGATGACCGAGGCGATGGGGCTGGCGGTCGCTTCCGAGGTCCCGGCGGTGGTCGTCAACGTGATGCGCGGCGGGCCGTCAACCGGTATCCCGACCAAGTCGGAGCAGGTGGACCTCAATATCGCCCTGCACGGCCTGCACGGCGATGCGCCGCACCTCGTTCTGGGGGCGCTGGATCATGCCGACTGCGTGCTGACCACGGAGTGGGGCGTGCGGCTGGCCGAGGCGCTGCAGACCGTCGCCATCGTGCTCTCCGATCAGAGCCTCGCCCAGTCGCGCGCACTGATTCCGCGGCCGGACTACGAGCTGCCCGACATTCCGGCGCGCCGCCTGCCGGACAGTGGCGCCGATTACGCGCGCTACGCGCTGACCGCGGACGGCGTCTCGCCGATGGCCATTCCCGGCCAGGTGGGCACCCCGTATGTCGCCGACGGCCTGGAGCACACCGTGACCGGCAAGCCGTCCACCGCGGCGGCCGATCACGCCGTTCAGCTGGACAAGCGCCAGCGCAAGATCGCGGAGTTCGACTACGGTGAGCTCTGGGCCGACGTGCGCGGCACCGGCGACATCGCGCTGCTCACCTGGGGCTCGACCAGCACGGCCGTGCGCGAGGCGGCCGA
>JARRQB010000337.1:0-2619 GCA_037382265.1 Gammaproteobacteria bacterium
GGTCGCCAACCTGGCGCCGCGCAAGATGCGCTTCGGCGTGTCGGAGGGCATGGTCCTGGCCGCCGGCCCGGGCGGCAGCGACATCTTCCTGCTGCGGCCGGACGACGGGGCCCACCCGGGGATGCGAGTCAAATGACCGAGGCCTGGGGCCGCGGGCCGGAGGGAGGCGCGGGGGCGCCTCTACGGGGGCGGGAGGGGCCGTGAGGCGGCGCCGAGGCGGTCGACTGACGCCGCGCAACCCCGGGGAATTCACCCGCCAGCGGTCGCTTGTCTGGTTGCGCTCGGTTCCTTAACCTAAGGTTCAGTTCCAACAGCAGGTTTTTTCGAGCGCGAGTGAGACGGAGCCTGCCCTTGCGCGACGCGCGCGGCGAGCACTGGCAGTACCAACGACCGACGACCCATGACCGAATACGCCCTCATCCTCGTCAGTACCGTGCTGGTCAACAACTTCGTCCTGGTGAAGTTCCTGGGGCTGTGCCCGTTCATGGGCGTGTCGCGCAAGCTCGAGACCGCCATGGGGATGGGGCTGGCCACCACGTTCGTGCTGACGCTGTCGTCGATCAGCAGCTATCTGGTCAACGAGTACCTGCTGGCGCCCTTCGGTCTGGAGTACCTGCGCACCATCGCCTTCATCCTCGTGATCGCGGTGGTGGTGCAGTTCACCGAGATGGTCATCCACAAGACCAGCCCGCTGCTCTACCAGGTACTGGGGATCTTTCTGCCGCTGATCACCACCAACTGCGCGGTGCTCGGGGTCGCCCTGCTCAACGTCCAGGAGCAACACGGCTTCGTCGAGTCGGCGCTGTACGGCTTCGGCGCGGCCGTCGGCTTCTCGCTGGTGCTGCTGCTGTTCGCGGCAGTGCGCGAGCGGGTGGCCGTGGCCGACGTCCCCGAACCCTTCCAGGGCAATGCCATCGCGCTGATCACCGCCGGGCTGATGTCCATGGCCTTCATGGGCTTCGTCGGACTGGTGGCCGGCTGATGCTCGCCGCGATCCTCGTCATAGCCGGCCTGGCAGGCGCTTTCGGCCTGCTGCTCGGCTACAGCGCGATTCGCTTCCGCGTCGAGGGCGATCCCATCGCCGACCAGGTGGACGCCATCCTGCCGCAGACCCAGTGCGGCCAGTGCGGGTTCGCCGGCTGCCGGCCCTACGCCGAGGCCATCGCCGCCGGCGAGGCCGAGATCAACCGCTGCCCGCCGGGCGGGGAGACCGCGATGCTGGCACTGGCCGACCTGCTCGGCAAGGACCCGCTGCCGCTGGAAAACGCCGCGGCCGCGCAGAAGCCGGTGGCGGTGGCCTGGATCGACGAGCGCGAGTGCATCGGCTGCACCTTGTGCCTGCAGGCCTGCCCGGTGGACGCCATCCTGGGCGCCGCCAAACGCATGCACACCGTGATCGAGTCCGAATGCACCGGCTGTGAACTGTGTCTGCCGCCCTGCCCGGTGGAGTGCATCCACATGCAGCCGCTCGAGAGCCGACTGGACACGTGGAAGTGGCCCTACCCCAGGCCCGCCCAACCGAGCATCTCGGTCGAGGAGAACGCGGCATGAGCGCCCCGGTGAAGATCAGCGACTTCCACGGCGGCTTGCACATGCCCGACCACAAGGCCGAGTCCAACCGGCGGCCCATTCGCGCGCTGCCGCTGCCCGCGCGCCTCAGCGTGCCGCTCGCCCAGCACATCGGCGAACCCGCCGAGCCGCTGGTCGAGGTGGGCGCATCCGTCCTCAAGGGCCAGGTGATCGGCCGCGCAGTGGACTACGTGAGCGCCAACGTGCACGCGCCGACGTCGGGCACCGTGGTGGCCGTCGAGCCGCGCCCCGTGCCCCATCCCTCGGGCCTGAGGGCGCCGTGCGTGGTGATCGACAGCGACGGCGCGGAGCGCTGGGCGGAGCTGCCGCCCGGTCTGCCGGACTATGCCGCGCGCGACCCGGCCGAGCTGCGCGAACGCATCCGCTGGGCCGGCATCGTCGGCATGGGAGGCGCGGGCTTTCCCACCAGTGTCAAGACCAACCCCGGCGCCCGCCGCACCATCGACACGCTGATTCTCAACGGCGCCGAGTGCGAGCCCTACATCACCTGCGACGACCGCTTGATGCGCGAGCGCGCGGACCGGCTGGTCGCCGGCATCGACATCCTGCGCCACCTGGTGGGGGCGCAGCGCAGCCTCGTCGGGATCGAGAACAACAAGCCCGAGGCCGCCGCGGCAGTGCGCCAGGCCGTGGCCGAGGCCGGGCTGACGGGCATCGAGGTGGTGGTGGTGCCGACCAAGTACCCGAGCGGCGGCGAGAAGCAGCTGATCCACCTGCTGACCGGACGGGAGGTGCCGAGCCACGGCATCCCGGCCGAAATCGGCATCGTCTGCCACAACGTCGGCACCGCGGTGGCGGTGGCCGACGCCGTGCTCGAGGGCCGGCCGCTGATCGCCCGCGTGGTCACGGTCACCGGCTCGGGTATCGCCGAGCCGCAGAACTTCCTAGTCCCGATCGGCACGCCGGCCGCCGCGGTGATCGCCGGCGCCGGCGGCTACACGGCAGATGCGCGGCGCCTGGTCCTCGGCGGGCCCATGATGGGCTTCGCCCTGCACCACGACGACATCCCGGTGACCAAGGCGGCCAACT
>JARRQB010000338.1:0-2619 GCA_037382265.1 Gammaproteobacteria bacterium
GACTGCTCGGCGCCACGTTTTTCGCCCTGGCGCTGCTCGCCCACCAGCTCTCGCAGCGGGCGCGGCGCAGCGAGGCACTGGCCGAACAGCGTGGGCTCGACCTGGCCAACCTGACGGCACTGAACGAGTACGTCATCCAGCACCTGCAGGCGGGCATCCTGGTGGTCGATGCGGCCGGCCGGGTGCGGCTGATGAACGACGCCGCCTGGTATCTGCTCGGCATGCCCGAGGGGGCACCCGACCGGCCGCTGCTGGCGAGCGCACCGGCGCTGGCGGAACAGCTCGAGGCCTGGCGGCGGAACCCGCGCGAAAAACGGCCGGTGTTTCGCGCGGTGAGCGGCGGGCGCGAACTACGCGCGGACTTCACCGCGCTGAACGAACAGGGCGGCCGAGCGACCCTGATCTTCCTGGAGGACACCGCCCAGGTCACCGAGCGCGCCCAGCAGCTCAAGCTCGCCTCGCTCGGCCGGCTCACCGCCAGCATCGCCCACGAGATCAGGAACCCGCTGGGCGCCATCAGCCATGCGGCCCAGCTGATGCAGGAGTCCGACGGCCTGGCGACCACCGACCGGCGGCTCGCCGACATCATCCAGCAGAACACCGGGCGGCTGAACCTGGTCATCGAGAACGTGCTGCGACTCTCGCGCCGGCACGATCCGGACGCCCGGGTGCTGGCGCTCGAGCCCTGGCTCGACGGCCAGCTCGAACAGCTCCTGCCGGGGCTCGACATCGACCGCGAACAGGTCGTGCTCGAGGTCCGCCCGGCCGACACCAGCGTCTACGCCGACCCGACGCAGCTACAGCAGGTGCTGGCCATCCTGCTGGAGAACGCCGTGAGCCACTTCGACGGCCCGCCCGCGGAGCTGCGCCTGACGCTGGTCGCCGGCATCTCGCGCGAGTCCGGCGGCCCCTTCGTCGACGTCATCGACAACGGCCCGGGCATTGCGCCCGCGCAGGCCGGCAAGCTGTTCGAGCCCTTCTTCACCACCCGCAGCGGCGGCACCGGGCTCGGGCTGTACATCGCCCGCGAACTGAGCGAGGCTAACCGCATCCGGCTCGAGCACGTGCCCCTGCCCGCGCGCGGCAGCTGTTTTCGTCTGAGCCTGCCCGATGCCCGCAACCTCGACCGATGAAGCGGGACGGCAGGTCACACGGGGCGGATTTCCAGCTCTGGGGGCAAAGACGCCCCCTCGATCAAGCCGTGGTCCCCGGCATAGCGGCGGAGACGGTTATAGGTGTCGGCCAGCAGTGGGACCAGCTGATGGGCGCGGTTCAGGGCCTGGGCAAACTCCGACGGATCATGCTGGTACTCGTGTACGAGCCGGTTGCGCAGGTTTCTCGCCTCCACCCAATCGAGGGTCGACGCCAGAAGCCCGAGCTTTTCCATGCGGTTCAAGTTATCGAGGCTAGCCCCGGGCGTCTCCAGCATCCGTCGGCGCAGTTCCGGGATCAGTTTGTCCCCGATCGTGTCCTGCATACGACCGAAGCGCGCGATGAAGGCGTCTACCCGCTCGGAGAGTTCCGGCCGGCTCTCCAGGGACTCGACCCAGGCAGCGTCGATAGGCGAACGAAACAGGCGCTCGTCAGTCCCGTTCAGATGCAGGGCCTCGCGGTGCACGGTATCGAGCAGAAAGACAAGCCGGTCCGCCGATCGCGCCGTGGTCACAGGCGGATGCCTTCGCGCCGTGCCGCGCGGTGCACCGGCAGCAGCGGTGTCGCCGCGTCGACGAGCACCACGTCGATCCGCTGGTCTCCCAGCCGCAGTTGCAGGGCAGCGGCCAGGCGACTCGCCGCGGCGGCACGGTTTTCGAGCATTTCGTCGGTTTCGACCAGGAGATCGATGTCACCCCCGAGCGCAGCATCGTCCACGCGTGAACCGAACAGATGTACGGTGGCGGTCGAACCGAACATGGCAGCCACAGTTTCGCGAACGACTTCGACTTGGTGGTGGGTCAACCGCATGATTCGCACCGACGGTTTGCCGAGATCACGGCCCGAAACACCGGGCTGTTCAAAACGTACCACAAAACCCCCGTCGTCACGCCAAGCCCACGACCAGGCTGCGGACCGCAATGGGCTGTACATCGCCCGCGAACTGAGCGAGGCTAACCGCATCCGGCTCGAGCACGTGCCCCTGCCCGCGCGCGGCAGCTGTTTTCGCCTGAGCCTGCCCGATGCCCGCAACCTCGACCGATCGGCATGAACAAGCCCCGCGCCCTGATCCTCGACGACGAGCCCGACATCCGCGAACTGCTGGAACTGACGCTGGCGCGCATGGGCGTGGAGACCCGCAGCGCCGGCAGCCTGGGCGAGGCCTACGGCGCGCTGGCGGACGAGGCGTTCGACCTCTGCCTGGCCGACATGCGCCTGCCCGACGGCGACGGCATCGACCTGGTGCGTCGCATCAACGCCGAGCACCCGGACACGCCGGTGGCCGTGATCACCGCCCATGGCAACATGGACAGCGCCATCGAAGCGCTCAAGGCCGGGGCCTTCGACTTCGTCTCCAAACCGGTCGACCTGCCGGTGCTGCGCGGCCTGGTCGAGACCGCGCTGCGGCTGAACAAGCCGGAGGGTAAAAAGGGGTCAGACCCCAATTTTCCCGAAGAAAAATTGGGG
>JARRQB010000339.1:0-2616 GCA_037382265.1 Gammaproteobacteria bacterium
AGAACCCGGCGACTTACCGGCCGGCCCGGACGGCGGCAAACTGAACCTGTCGCCGTCAAGGAACCCAGGAAGGGGCACTGCACGCACCGACGCGCCGTCACGGACGAATCTTCGCCAATCAAGCCCGGCGACCCCAACCCCGGCAGGCAGGGAGCCTCCGGGGTTGTTCTCGTTCAGGTCAGCACAAAATTGTCGCGGTGGATCAGCTCTTCCTCGTCGACGTAGCCGAGGATGGCCTCGATGCGGCCGGACGGCTGCCCCATGATGCGGCGCGTCTCTTCGGAACCGTAGTTGATCAGGCCGCGGCCGACCTCCCGCCCGGCCGCGTCACGGCAGCTCACGACTTCGCCGCGGCGAAACTGCCCCACGACCTCGCGCACCCCCACGGCCAGCAGGCTGCGGCCGGACTCGCGCAACACCCGCACGGCGCCGTCGTCCAGGGTCAGGCTGCCGCGCGCCTGCAGTTGGCCGGCGAGCCAGCGCTTGCGCGCTGCGCTCGGTGCCTGGGTCGGCACCAGCAGGGTGCCGAGGGGTTCCGCCGCTGCGATGCGCGCCAGCGCCCGCTCTTCCCGGCCGTGGGCGATCAGCGTGGCGGTGCCCGAGCGTGCCGCCAGGCGCGCGGCGCGCAGCTTGGTGGCCATGCCGCCGCGCCCCAGCCCGCTCGCGCTGCCGCCGGCCGCTGCCTCCAGCGTCGGGTCGTCTACCCGCGCCTCGCTGATCAGCCGGGCCGCGGCGTCGTGCCGGGGGTCGGCGTCGTACAGGCCCGTCTGATCAGTCAGTAGGACCAGGACGTCGGCGCCGATGAGGTTGGCGACCAGCGCCGCCAGGGTGTCGTTGTCGCCGAGCCGCAGTTCTTCGTTCGCGACCGCGTCGTTCTCGTTCACCACCGGCACCACGCCCAGGTCGAGCAGCGTCCGCAGGGTGCTGCGGGCATTCAGGTAGCGACGCCGGTCGGCCAGGTCGTCGTGGGTCAGCAGGACCTGCGCGGTTTGCAGGCCGCGGCGCTCGAAGCAGCTCTCCCACGCCCGCACCAGGCCCATCTGGCCGATGGCCGCGGCGGCCTGCAGTTCATGCAGCGCTTTCGGCCGCCGCCGCCAACCCATGCGGCTCATCCCCTCGGCGACCGCGCCCGACGAAACCAGCACCACCTCGGCACCAGCCGCCACGCGGTCGGCCATCTGGTCCACCCAGCGAGTCAGCGCGGGCCGATCCAGACCCTGGCCGTCGGCGGTCAGCAGGGCGCTGCCGATCTTGACCACCCAGCGCTGGGCGCGGGCAATGTCGTGGCGGCCGATCATGTGCGCGTCGGATCGTAAGGTTCGGGGTCAGTGTCCACGGCCGGTTCGGTCTGTCGGGCGAGTTGCTCCAGACGGTTCATCAGCGCCTGCACCAGCCGCTCGACGCCCCGGCCGCTGACCGAAGAGATGCCGAGCACCGGGCCCGTCCAGCCGAGCGCCGCCACCAGGGCGTCGCGGCGGCGGGCGAACTCCGCCTCGTCCACCAAGTCGATCTTGGTCGGCACCAGCCAGCGCTCGCGTGCGGGCAAATCGTCGCCGAATTTACCGAGTTCCGCCTCGATCGCACGCACGCTTTCCGCCGGGTCCCGCCCGTCGAGCGGCGCGATGTCCACCATGTGCAGCAGCAGCCGGGTCCGGGCCAGGTGCTTCAGGAAGTGCGTCCCCAGCCCCGCGCCCTCGGCGGCACCCTCGATCAGTCCGGGGATGTCGGCGACCACGAAGCTGCGCTCCGCATCGACGCGCACCACCCCCAAATTGGGGTAGAGCGTGGTGAACGGGTACTCGGCGATCTTGGGCCGGGCGCTCGACACCCGCGCAATGAAGCTCGACTTGCCGGCGTTGGGCAGGCCGAGCAGGCCGGCGTCGGCCAACACGATCAACTCCAGGCACAGCTGGCGACGTTCGCCCGGCGTGCCCGGCGTCGACTGGCGCGGGGCGCGGTTGGTACTCGATTTGAAGTGAATGTTGCCCAGGCCGTGGTGGCCGCCGCGGGCGACCAGCAGCTCGACACCGTGAGACAGCACCTCGCCGACCACCTCGTCGGTGTCGAGATCGATCACCCGCGTGCCCACCGGGACCTTGACCCGCAGGTCCCGGCCGGCCCGCCCGGTCATCTGCCGACCCATGCCGTTGTGGCCGCGCTCGGCACGGTGGGTGCGCGCGTGACGAAAATCGACCAGGGTGTTGAGGCCGGAGTCGCCGACCAGGTAGACGCTGCCCCCGTCGCCTCCGTCACCGCCGTCGGGCCCGCCGCGCGGGATGTACTTCTCGCGCCGGAAGCTCACGCAACCGCTGCCGCCGTCACCGGCCTCGACCTTGATGGTGGCTTCGTCGACGAATTTCACGGTGCGGGTGTCCCAAAATGCAACAGGCCTCGCCGAACGACGAGGCCTGCGCAGCGCTTCCCGTCGGGCCGGCCGGCCGTCAGGCGGGATAGACGCTCACGGTCCGACGGTTCTTCGGCCCCTTCACCTCGAAGGTGACGACGCCGTCGGCGGTAGCGAACAGGGTGTGGTCGCGCCCGCAGCCCACGTTGACCCCGGCGTGCAGCTTGGTGCCTCGCTGCCGCACCAGGATGTTGCCGGCCTTGACGCTCTGG
>JARRQB010000340.1:0-4840 GCA_037382265.1 Gammaproteobacteria bacterium
CCGAATTCCTGGTCGAGGAAGAAAAACGGCGCCTCGCCGGGCAACTGAGAGACCTTATTAGAACCGCATAGGGAGAAGGGCAATGCCCGCGACCCGCGCGACACGAGAAGGGGAGACTAGGTAGTGAGACACCGTAAGTGGCATGCCGCCGCGGCAACGGCCAGCGCCGTGGCGCTGAGTACGCCCTCCGCGTTCGGGGAAAGGGCGCTCAACATGACGACGGGCGTCACGGACACGAGCCAGTCCGTCTACAGCCTGCACATGATCATCATGGGCATCTGCGCGCTGATCGGCGTCGTGGTGTTCGGCATGATGATCATTTCCATCATCAAGCACCGTAAGTCCAAGGGCGCGGTGGCCGCCCAGTTCCATGAGAGCACCGCCGCAGAGATTGCCTGGACCATTGTCCCGATCGTCATCCTGGTCAGCATGGCCGTGCCGGCGACGCGGACGTTGCTGGCCATGGAAGACACCTCCAATGCCGACATGACCATCAAGGTCACCGGCATTCAGTGGAAGTGGAAGTATGACTACCTCGAAGACGACATCTCGTTCGTCTCCAGCCAGCACCCGAAGCACACCGAGGCGCGCCAGCTGGGTTCGGGCGTCGACGTGAGCACCGTCGACAACTATCTGCTCGACGTCGACGAGCCAGTGGTCATCCCGGTCGGCAAAAAGGTCCGCTTCCTGTTGACCGCCGCCGACGTCATCCACGCCTGGTGGGTCCCGGATCTCGGCTGGAAGAAAGACGCCATCCCCGGCTTCATCAACGAAGCCTGGACCCAGGTGGAGGAGCCCGGCACCTACCGTGGGCAGTGTGCCGAGTTGTGCGGCAAGGATCACGGCTTCATGCCCATCGTGGTGAAGGCGGTAACGGACGAGGAGTACGCCGAGTGGGTGGCGGCAAAGCAGGGCGCCGCCATGGCCGCCGCCGCTTCGGTCGACCGGGAGTGGACGAAAGAGGAGCTGGTCGAGCGCGGCGCCAAGGTCTACGCGACCAACTGCGCGGCCTGCCACCAGGCCAACGGCCAGGGTGTCCCCGGCGCCTTCCCCGCGATCGCCGGCAGCCCGGTGGCCACCGGCGACCCGGCGGCGCACATCAACCTGGTCCTGAACGGCAAGCAGGGCACCGCCATGGCCGCCTACCGCGACCTGTTGAACGACGTCGACCTGGCGGCCGTCATCACCTACCAGCGCAACTCCTTCGGTAACGACGCCGGAGTTGTCCAGCCCGCCGCGGTCCAGGCGGCTCGATAAGCAGCGGAAGGGAGCTACGAGAACAGCATGAGTACGGCAACAGCAACACACGAAGAGCACCACGACCACGGCCCGGCCAAGGGTCTGATGCGCTGGATTACGACCACCAACCACAAGGACATCGGTACCCTCTACCTGCTGTTCGCGCTGACGATGTTCATGCTCGGCGGGGCGATGGCGCTGGTCATTCGCGCCGAGCTGTTTCAGCCGGGCTTGCAGTTGGTCGATCCGCAGTTCTTCAACTCCATGACCACGGTGCACGCCCTGGTCATGATCTTCGGCGCCGTCATGCCGGCCTTCACGGGTCTGGCCAACTGGCTGGTGCCGATGATGATCGGCGCGCCCGACATGGCGCTGCCACGGTTGAACAACTTCAGCTTCTGGATCCTGCCCTTCGGCTTCACGCTGCTGCTGTCGACCTTCTTCATGGAAGGCGGCGGCCCGGCGGCCGGCTGGACCATCTACCCGCCGTTGTCGCTGCAGATGGGCGAGGGCTTTCCTTTCATGATCTTTGCCATCCACCTGCTCGGCATCAGCTCCATCATGGGTGCGATCAACGTGGTGGTGACCATCCTGAACATGCGGGCCCCCGGCATGACGCTGATGAAGATGCCGCTGTTCGTGTGGACTTGGCTGATCACCGCCTACCTCCTGATCGCCACCATGCCCGTGCTGGCCGGCGCCGTCACCATGTTGCTGACTGACAAGTTCGCGGCGACCAGCTTCTTCAGCGCGGCCGGCGGCGGCGACCCCGTGATGTATCAGCACATCTTCTGGTTCTTCGGCCACCCCGAGGTGTACATCCTGATCTTGCCGGCGTTCGGCGTCATCTCGGCGATCGTGCCGACCTTCGCCCGCAAGCCGCTGTTCGGGTACAGCTCGATGGTGTACGCGACCGCTTCGATCGCCTTCCTCTCGTTCATCGTCTGGGCCCACCACATGTTCACCGTCGGCATGCCGGTGGTGGGCGAACTGTTCTTCATGTACGCCACCATGATGATCGCGGTCCCGACCGGGGTGAAGGTCTTCAACTGGGTGTCTACCATGTGGCGCGGCTCGATGACCTTCGAGACGCCCATGCTGTTCGCGATCGGTTTTATTTTCATGTTCACCATCGGCGGCTTCTCTGGCCTGATGCTGGCGATCGCGCCGGCCGACTTCCAGTACCACGACACCTACTTCGTGGTGGCGCACTTCCACTACGTGTTGGTGACCGGCGCGGTGTACTCGATCATGGCTGCGGCCTATTACTGGCTGCCGAAGTGGACCGGGCACATGTACGACGAGAAGCTCGGCAAGATCCACTTCTGGGTCTCGACCATCTCCGTTAACGTGCTGTTCTTCCCGCAGCACTCTCGATCGGCGGCTTCGTGTTCGGCTTCTCGCAACTGCTGTTCGTCTATATCGTCTACAAGACCATCAAGGGTGGCGAGAAGGCCTCCGACAAGGTCTGGGAAGGCGCGACCGGGCTCGAATTCGAACAGCTGCCCTCGCCGCCGCCGTACCACAGCTTCAACGAGGCTCCGCAGGTCAAGTAGATAGAGCCCGTTTTGGACCGGCCTCGACGGGCCGGCCCGGGGACGCCACGGCAGATGACCGATCGCGCAAGACAGAAACGCCGCAATATCCTCCTGGCCCTGGTGTTGGCTCTGGTGGCGCTGGCGTTCTACTTCGGCTTCATCCTCGTCAACGTGCAGGGTGGCGGGTGATGTCTGCGGGGCGGCGCAAGCACGGCCGTTCCGCCGCCAAGATGGTCGGCGTAGCGCTGGCCATGTTCGGCTTCGGCTACCTGTTGGTGCCGTTGTACGACGTGTTTTGCGAGATCACCGGCCTGAACGGCAAGACCGGCCGCGTAGCGGAGGCGGCCATCGAGGCCCGTTACGAGGAAGACACGGAACGCACCGTGACCGTGCAGTTCGTAGCCAACAACAATCAGGGCATGCCCTGGGCGGTCGTGCCGCAAGTGGCTACCATGGACGTCCGTCCGGGGCGTGTCTATGCGACCTCGTTCCGGGCCTCCAACCCGACCTCGCGGGACATGGTCGGACAGGCGGTGCCGAGCGTGGCGCCGACCGTCGCCAGTCGTTTCTTCAACAAGACCGAATGTTTCTGCTTCGACCGCCAGCCGCTGGAGGCGGGCGAGACGAAGGACATGCCGCTGCGCTTCGTGGTGTCGCCCGCACTGCCCAAGCACGTCGAGACGCTGACGCTGGCATACACCTTCTTCGACGTCTCCAGTCAGGCCGTCAACTGACCGGCAATCGGTGCAGGCATCCAACACATTCTTATTCAGGGGGAGTTAGCAAACATGGCCCACGCAGCAGGTGATCACTACTACGTGCCCCACGGCAGCCACTGGCCGATCGTCGCGACGGTCGGCCTGTTCGCCAGCGTGATCGGCGCGGCCCTGGCCTTCAACGGCGGGAGCCTGGGGATGCCGGTCCTGATTGCCGGCCTGGCGATCATCGTGTTCATGATGTTCGGCTGGTTCGGCGACGTGATCCGCGAGAGCCTGGGCGGCCGCTACAACGCCCAGGTCGACCGTTCCTTCCGTCAGGGGATGATGTGGTTCATCTTCTCCGAGGTGATGTTCTTCGCGGCCTTTTTCGGCGCCCTGTTCTACACTCGGCTGTCGGTGCCGTGGCTGCTGGGCGGCGATTTCGCCACCCACGAGTTCCTCTGGAGCGGCTACACGGAGGCCTGGCCGACCAACGGCCCGGGCGACGTCGGCGGCGAGTTCACCACCATGTCGGCCTGGGGCATTCCGGCGCTCAACACCCTGCTGCTGTTGACCTCCGGCGTGACCATCACCTTGTCGCACTGGGCGCTGAAGGCCCGCGACAAGTCCAAAACGGTGCTTTGGCTGATGGCCACGGTGGCGCTGGGGGCTATCTTCCTCGGCTTTCAGGCCTACGAGTACATTCACGCCTACTCGGAGCTGAACCTGACGCTGGGCTCGGGGGTCTACGGCTCGACCTTCTTCATGCTGACCGGGTTCCACGGCATGCACGTCACGCTCGGCACCATCATGCTGATCGTGATCACGTTGCGCGCCGCGCGGGGCCACTTCAGCCCCGACAACCACTTCGCCTTCGAGGGGGTCGCCTGGTACTGGCACTTCGTCGACGTGGTCTGGCTGGGGCTGTTTATCTTCGTCTACGTGCTGTAGACGAAGCCTGCCGCCTGCGCGTGTCAGCGCGGGGCGGTCGCGGCGGGCGGGCGTTCGCCCGCGGTCGGCGCGACGCCGTGGGGCTGGATCACGTCGAGCGCGACCAGCAGCATGACGAACAGAAAGAGGCCTACGGACAGGCCGATGCGCACGGTCAGTGCGCGCAGGGTACGACGGGAGTCGCCGCGGTCGTTGACCAGGAAGTACAGGCCCGAGGCCAGGCTGGCGACGATGCCGACGAACAAGATGACTAACAGGAGCTTGATCCACACGGGGCGCGTTTCCGGGCCGAAACCTAGATCATACCAGCTGGGCGAGGGTGGCTGATGCAGGTGCATATCGCACGGTACCGCTTCACGCCATCGCTGGTGCCGAGCCTGGTCTTCGTGGTCGTGTTCGCCGCGCTGATCTCCC
>JARRQB010000341.1:0-2603 GCA_037382265.1 Gammaproteobacteria bacterium
CCGATCACGAAGGTCGGGTCCATGCCGCCCTCGATCAGCAGGCTGGCCACCAGGCTGGTGGTGGTGGTCTTGCCGTGCGTGCCGGCCACCGCCACGCCGTAGCGGAAGCGCATGATCTCGGCCAGCATCTCGGCGCGCGGGACCACCG
The DNA here is from genome assembly GCA_037382265.1 of Gammaproteobacteria bacterium. Lineage (GTDB taxonomy): Bacteria > Pseudomonadota > Gammaproteobacteria > Chromatiales > Chromatiaceae > JARRQB01. The sequence continues at coordinate 149 of JARRQB010000341.1, forward strand.
GGATGCGCGCGGCGCGCGCCGCGGCGACCTCGGGGTTGTCGGCCTTCACGGCGCTGGAGATGACCACCGCGTCGGCACCGGCGACGTGGCCCGCGGCGTGTCCGGCGTGGCACACCGCGCCCTGCTCGGCGAGCCGGCGGGTGGCGGCGTTCTGCTGCAGATCGGAGCCCGACACCTCGTAGCCCAGGTTGAGCATGACCTGGGCGATGCCGTTCATCCCGGCGCCGCCGATGCCGACGAAGTGCAGCCGGCGAATGCGGCCCATGGCTTCGGCGGCGTGGCGGCGCGGGTTGATGGTCTGGTCGGTCACGCGGCCACCTCCTCGCACACGTCGGCGACGTGCCGGGCGGCGTGCGGCCGGGCTAGCCGCCGGGCGGCCTCCGCCATGGCGCGCAGCGCGGCGCGGTCGGTGCACAGTTCGCGCAGGGTGGCCGCGAGTTCCCGCGCGCCGAGCGTCGCCTGCGGCAGCAGCCGGGCCGCGCCGGCACCGACCAGGTGCTCGGCGTTGCGCGTCTGGTGGTCGTCCACGGCATTTGGGTAGGGCACTAGCAGGGCTCCCACCCCGGCGGCCGCCAGTTCACTTAGGGTGAGCGCCCCAGCGCGGCAGATCACCAGGTCCGCCCAGCCGTAGGCCTCGGCCATGTCCTGCACAAAATCGCTCACCTCGGCGCGGACGCCCGCGGCGGCGTAGGCGCGGCGCGCCGACCCGACCTTGTCGCGCCCCGCCTGATGGCGGATCGCCGGGCGACGGTCCGGCGCGAGCAGCCCCACCGCCTCGGGCACGGTCTCATTCAGCGCCGCGGCGCCCAGCGAGCCGCCCAGCACCAGCACCCGACAGGGGCCGCCGCGGCCCGCCAGGCGCTCGGCCGGCGGCGGCAGTTCGGCGATCTCGCGGCGCACCGGGTTGCCGGTCAGCTCGGCACCGCGGGCGGCGGCAAAGCTGCCCGGGAAGGCCTCCAGCACCCGGGTGGCGAAGCGTGCCAGCCACTGGTTGGTCAGCCCCGGCACGGCATTCTGTTCGTGCACCACCAGCGGCCGACCGGTCAGCCACGCGACCAGCCCGCCGGGCCCGGTCACGAACCCGCCCATGCCCAACACCACCTGCGGGCGCAGCCGGCGGATCGCCCGCCAGGCCTGCAGCATGGCGCGCGCCAGGCGCAGCGGGGCGAGCACCAGGCCGAGCACGCTCTGGCCGCGCAGGCGGTAGGCGTCGACCCAATAGACGGGGAAGCCGTACTGCGGCACCACCCGGGCCTCGAAGCTGTTGGGCGTACCCAACCACGACACCTCGCAGCCGCGCGCCCGCAGTTCGTCCGCCACCGCCAGCGCGGGAAAGACGTGACCGCCGGTGCCGCCGGCCATGACCATCACGCGCGCAGCCACGGGCCGTCCTCCTCCGCCGGGTCGCCGCGGCGGTTCTCGAGGTGGATGCGGTAGAGCATGCCAAGCGCCATCACGCACACGATCAGGCTGTTGCTGCCGTAGCTCATGAACGGCAGCGTCAGGCCCTTGGTGGGCAGTGCGCCGACGTTCACGCCGATGTTCACCAGGGCCTGCATGCCGAGCCACAGGCCCAGGCCGTAGGCGACGTAGCCGGCGAAGGGGGCACCGCGCTGCTCGGCGGCGGTGCCGATGGCGAAGGCGCGCCAGACGATCAGGCCGAACAGGGCGATCACCGCGAGGGTGCCCACCAGGCCGAACTCCTCGCCGACCACCGCCATCAGGAAGTCGGTGTGCGCCTCGGGCAGGTAGAACTGCTTCTGGATGCCGTTGCCGAGGCCCACGCCGAACCACTCGCCGCGGCCGAACGCGATCAGCGCCTGCGAGAGCTGGTAGCCGGAACCGAAGGGGTCCGACCAGGGGTTGAGGAAGGAGGTCACCCGCTCGAGCCGGTAGGGCGAGATCACCACCAGGGCGGCCAGCCCCGCCAGGGCGCTCGCCACCAGCACGGTGAACTGCCACAGCGGCGCGCCGCCCAGGAACAGCATGCCCAGCGCGGTCGCCAGCAGCACCACGGCGGTGCCGAAGTCGGGCTGGGCCATCAGCAGCATGGCGGCCAGCAGCAACAGCCCCATGGGCTTGAGGAAGGCCCAGAAGCTGTGCGTCACCTCCGCCTTGCGCCGCACCAGATAGCCGGCAAGGTAGACCACCAGTATGAGCTTCATGTACTCGGAGGTCTGTAGATTGAACGGCCCCACGGCGATCCAGCGCACCGCGCCGTTGACCTCCTTGCCGAGCCCCGGGATCAGCACCAGCGCCAGCGCGGCGAGCCCGGCAAAGTACAGCGGCGTGCCGATCCGTGCCCACCAGCGGGTGGGCAGCTGCGCGATGACCAGCGCCGCGGCCCCACCGAGCCCGAGTGCCAGCAGGTGGCGCGCGACGTAGTGGAAGCTGCTGCCGCTGCGTTCGCCCAGGTGCAGCGAGGCCGAGGCCACCATGACCACGCCCAGACCGA
>JARRQB010000342.1:0-2601 GCA_037382265.1 Gammaproteobacteria bacterium
CCGGTGACGGCCATGGGTGTCATCAGGAACTTGATGTCTTCCTGTGTATAGCCGAATGCCTGTTGCTGGTTGAGCAATGTGTCATGATCCGGTGCCATGGCACTGATTTCGCCGGGCAGGTTTTTCAGGCGGATCTGGGTCTTGTCCAGCCACTCCTGGTAGGGACGGTGGTTGGCCAGTTGTTCTTTAAGTTCCGCATCGTCGATGATGCGTCCCTGCTCCATATCGATGAGGAACATCTTGCCCGGCTGCAGGCGCCACTTCTTCACGATGCGCTCCTCCGGGATATCCAGCACGCCCATTTCCGAGGCCATCACGACCAGGTCATCATCCGTGATCAGATAGCGAGCCGGGCGCAGGCCGTTGCGGTCCAGCGTGGCGCCGATCTGGCGGCCGTCGGTGAAGGCCACGGCCGCCGGGCCGTCCCAGGGCTCCATCAGGGCCGCGTGGTACTCGTAGAAGGCGCGCCGCTTCGGGTCCATCAGCCGGTTTCCGCCCCAGGCCTCGGGGATCAGCAGCATCATGGCGTGAACCAGCGAGTAACCACCCATCACCAGTAGTTCCAGCGCGTTGTCGAAACAGGCCGAGTCGGACTGCCCCTCGGGGATCAGCGGCCAGATCTTGTCGAGATCCTCGCCCAGGATTTCCGAGGCCATGGACTGGCGGCGCGCGGCCATCCAGTTGACGTTGCCGCGCAGGGTGTTGATCTCGCCAGTGTGGGCGATCATGCGGAACGGGTGGGCCCGGTCCCAGGTGGGGAAGGTGTTGGTCGAGAAGCGCTGGTGTACCAGCGCGAGCGCCGAGACCACGCGCTCGTCGCCCAGGTCACGGTAGTACTGGCCGACCTGGCCCGCCAGCAGCATGCCCTTGTAGACGATGGTGCGCGAGGACATCGAGGCCGTGTAGTAGTACTTGCGGCCTTCCAGCTCTGATTCCCGGATGTAGTTGTCCATCGACTTGCGGATGACGAAGAGCTTGCGCTCGAAGGCATCCTGGTCGGGGCAGTTCGCGCCCCGCCCGATGAACAGCTGACGGATCACCGGCTCGCTCGGCCGCACGCTCGCCCCCAGGTCGCGGTTGTCGACCGGGACGCGGCGCCAGCCCAGTACGGTCTGCCCTTCCTGCTCCACGTAGCGGTCGATGACCGTCTCGATGGCGGCCCGGGCGGCCTCGTCCGGCGGCAGGAAGATCATGCCGACCGCGTACTCGCCGGCGGGCGGCAGCTTGCACTCGACGCTGGCGCGGAAGAAGGCGTCCGGGATCTGCATCAACAGCCCGGCGCCGTCGCCGGCCTTGGGGTCGGCCCCCACCGCGCCGCGGTGCGTCAGGCGCTCGAGGATGGTCAGACCTTGCGTGACGATGTCGTGGCTCTTGCGCCCCTTGATGTCGGCAACGAAGCCGACGCCGCAGGCGTCATGCTCGTTGGCAGGGTCGTACAAGCCGTATGTCGGCGGCAGGGCACCGTAACTCATCGCAAACCTCGCTCTTCATCCAGGGGGCCGGGCGCACACGTCGGCGTGGGCCGGGCGCCAGCCAACATCGAACCGCAAGCTGACCGTGCCGGCGCACGAATCGCACAGACACCGGCGGCCATTTTTCCTTGTGGGACGGGCTAGGATAAATGAGACCGCGCGGTCAAGCCAGCTGAAATCCAATGCGCGGCGTGGCGTTAAACGGCCTATTCGGCCGGGGCGAGCTGCCGTCGGAGATCGGCAAAAGACCGCAACCAGGCCTGTTCGTCGAGGGGGGCGGGCAGTTCGGCCCGGTGCCGCAGCGCCTCGGCGCGCGACGGAAAGCTGCCGGCGAGCAGCGCGAACCAGGGTTTTCCGGCGCGTTCGCGCTCGAACATGGCGAGCTCGCCGCTCAGGCCGTGACGCGCGCCGAACAGCCGTAGCTTTGCCGCGTCCCGCCCCGCCACCAACTGCAGCGTGTAATGCCCGGGCGGTTGGGCCCACAACCACTCCGCACCGAGCAGGCCGGCGGGCGCCGGTGCCGGCTCGCTTGCCGCCGGGGGGGAGGCCGGTTCCGGCTGTACCGTCGGGGCGGCAGCCGATGGCTGCGGTGCGGCGGCGTCGGGCGGAACGCCCGCGGGTGCTGGCGGCGGCGCAGGCGCCGATTCCGCAGGCGGCGGTTCGGCCGCCACCGGCTCGGGAAGTTCCTCGACGGAGGCAACCACCAGCGGCTCGACGGGCGGTTCCGGCGCCGTGGATTCGGCCTGGGGGTCCAGGGCTGCAGACTCGACCGGCGGTTCCTGCGCGGCGGACTCGACCCGCGGTTCCGGCAGCGCGGATTCTGCCTGTGCTCCCTTAGCTGCAGAATCGACCGGCGGGAGCTGCGCGGTGGACTCGACCGGCGGCGGCGCGGCGGTTGGACTGGGCTCGGCGGGTCGCTGGCCGGACACCCCGAGCCAGGCGTTGACGGCGTCCTGCTGCCACAACACCAGCAGCAGCAGGACGATCAGCGAGCCACCGCCCGCCCAGAGCAGCAGCCGGCCGCCGCGCTGCGTCGGGGCACCGGCGGCGACCACGCGTTTCTCGATGCGCCCCGGCAGGCCGCCGGTCACGGCGAACAGGGCGGCGCCGCCGTCGCGCACCAGGCGCC
>JARRQB010000343.1:0-2598 GCA_037382265.1 Gammaproteobacteria bacterium
GCGCGATTTGATGGCCGCCTGGCCCGTGGATCGCGCACACAGCGTGGAGATCGGCGACAAGGCCTCGGACAGGGCGGCCGCCGCGGCGGCCCGTCTGCCGGGAGTGGTGTACGAGGGCGGGAGCCTGCTCGAGTTGTGTCGGCGCGAGTTGGGTGAGGCCGGGTGAGTATCGGAACCGCGACGGTCGCACCGTCGACCCACCTTTGGTCTGGGTTTTCGGGCCTTCCGACCCGGCAGCCTAAGCACCCCTCAGCTTGCGAATGATCCCCGTGGTGGAGTGCTGCTCGAGCAACGGCACGACGCGTACCTCGCCGCCCGCCTGCCGAACACACCCCGCGCCGGCAATCTGATCGGGCCGGTAGTCCCCGCCCTTCACCAGGAGGTCGGGTCGCACCGCGCAGATCAGCCGCTCCGGCGTGTCCTCGGCGAACGCCACCACCCAGTCCACCGAACGCAGCCCGGCGAGCACCGCCATGCGGTGCGCCAACGGGTTGATTGGGCGCCCGTCGCCTTTCAGGCGAGCCACCGACGCGTCGTCGTTCACCGCGACGACGAGCCGGTCGCCCAGCGCGGCGGCCTGCTCGAGGTAGTCGACGTGTCCGGGGTGCAGGATGTCGAAGCAGCCGTTGGTCATGACGATGCTCTCGCCCTGCGCGCGGGCGCTGCCGACCCGCACCAGCAGAGCCGCCTCGCCGACCACCCCGCGCGGCGACGGGTCGCGCACGCTGAGTTCGCGCTCGAGCTCTGCGCGTGCCACCGTGGCGGTACCCAACTTCCCGACCACGATGCCGGCGCCCGTGTTGGCGAGGTAGGCGGCCTGCTCCAGGTCTTCGCCGGCGGCGAGCGCAGCGGCCAGCAGGGCAACCACGGTGTCGCCCGCACCGGTCACGTCGAACACCTCGCGGGCGTGGGTGGGCAGATGCAACGCCGGCGCGTCGCGGCGCAGCAGCGTCATGCCGTCCTCGCCGCGGGTGATCAGCAGGGCTTCGAGCTCGAGCGCGGCGAGCAGGCCCCGGCCGCGCTGTTCGATGGCCGCCTGGTCCGGGCACTCGCCCACGGCATGGGTGAACTCCTGCAGGTTCGGCGTGAGCAGGGTGGCGCCCCGGTAGGCGGCGAAGTCGGGCCGCTTGGGGTCGACCAGCACCGGAATGCCGCGGTCCCGCGCGGCGCGGATGAGCGGTTGGGGGTCGGCCAGGGCGCCCTTGGCGTAGTCCGATAGCACCAGCACCCCGGCGTCGGCCAGCAGCCGGTCGAGGCGGGCGCTCAGCAAAGTGGCCGGCAAGGCCGCCGGCTGCTGCTCGAAGTCCAGCCGGATCAACTGTTGGTGCTGGCTGACCACGCGCAGCTTGGTGATGGTAGCGTGGCCCTCTACTTCCTCCAGCACCGCCTCGCAGCCGTGGCCGCGTAGCAGCTCGCGCAGCCGCCGCCCCGCCTCGTCGGCGCCGACGCAGGCCAGCAACGCGGTGCGCCCGCCGAGCGCCGCAATGTTCATCGCGACGTTGCCGGCGCCGCCGACCCGGTCCTCGCTGTCGTCGACGCGCACGATCGGCACCGGCGCCTCGGGCGAGATACGCGAGGTCGCGCCGTGCCAGTAGCGGTCCAGCATGATGTCGCCGACGATGACGACCCGGGCCGTGGCGAAGTCGGGCAGCGGCAGGGTCGGGTGGCGGCAGGCGGGCATGGCGATGGCGGTTCGGTGTGGTCGGCGGTGCCGCAGCAGTATAAGGCTCAGCGGCGCGGCCAGGGACCCTTGGGGGTGTTCTTGGCGTGCAGTTTCCAGATCACCCCGGCCAGATTGTCGCCGAAGGAGATCGCCTTGCGCGGCAGGGCCAGCGGGTCGTCGCCCGGCCGGGCGGGTGCGCGCACGCAGGTGGTGGCCCCGGTGTAGCCGGCCGTGGTCACGGCCTCCAGCGCACGCAGGTCGTAGCTGCCGTAGGGGTAGCAGAAATGCTGTATCGGTTCGCCGAGCAGGTCCTCGAGTTGCGCCTTGGAGCGGGTGACTTCCTCGACGATTGTCGCGTCGTCCTGCTCGGCCAGCTTCAGGTGCGTCGCCCCGTGCGACCCGAAGTCGATGCCTGCAGCCCGCAGTTGGCGGATGCGCGCGGCGTCCATTAGCGGCGGGGTCTTGCGCCCGTCGGCCGCGAACCAGGAAGCCGGCTGCCCGACCAGGTCGGCGATCAGGTAGACCATGGCGGGGAAGCCGTGGCGGGCGAGCTCGGGGTAGGCGTACTCGTAAAAGTTCTCGTAGCCGTCGTCGAACGTCAGTGCCACCGCGCGCGGCGGGATCGGGCGTCGGCCTGCCACGCAGGCCAACACCTCGGTCATGCTCAGCACGTGGTAGCGGGCGTGGGCGAGGTAGGCCATCTGCGCGGCGAAGCGTCGGTAGTGGCAGTAGGTCGAGCGGTGCGCCGCCATGGGCGCGAAGTCGCCCACCTGGTGGTACATGAGAATGTTGATGGCGCGCCCCATTCAGCCGGTCTCCACGAGTCGCCGATAGAGGTCACGATAGTGCGCGATGATGGTTGCCTCGGCGAATTCGGCGGCGACTCGGGTCCGACCGGTGGCGGCGATCGCGCGCGCGCGCGCCGGGTCGCGCAG
>JARRQB010000344.1:0-4401 GCA_037382265.1 Gammaproteobacteria bacterium
CCGGCGACCAGCAGGCCCTGCTGGTCGAGTTCGCAGGCGGCCCCGCCCTGCCCCGCGATCTCCTCGGGCGCGACCCCGCTCAACAACAACGCAGCGCAGCCGGCGGCCACCGGGTCGGCGTGGCGCAGCAGGGCGTCGAGTTCGGCATGCTCGAGCTCCCTGGCCGCGGGGGCGGGTGCGACCAGGCGGGCGCCGCTCGGCGCCGCGGTCAGCTGCGGCTCTGCGGCGCCTGATTCGATGGCCGCGGGTTCCGGCCCCGGGTACACGCGGACGCCGGTATAGGCCTGCGGTTCGGGTCGGCGGTGACCCAGCAGGTACTCCACCAGCCAGGTGAAGAACAACGCCGCCACCAGCGCGGTGCCGACGACGATCGCCGCGTCCCTGGTGTACGCCGGGCGAATCGGGCGCGTCGGCAGGACCGCCCGGTCGACCACCTGCACCGGGGGGTATTTTTCGAGGTTGCGGGCCTCGATCTGCGCCAGGCGTTCGGCGTTGTCGCCGTGCAGGGCCTGCAGCCGCTCGACCTCTTCCTGCATGGCATCGTGTTCCGCGAACAGGGCGGTGAACTCGCGCGCCCGCGCCTCGTGCTGCCGGAGTTGCTGCTCCAGGTCGAACACGGCGGCCCTGGCGGTCTCGACCTCGCGGTCGGCTTCCTCCTGCACTTCGCGCTGACCCAGCACCCGCATGCCGGCCACCTCGCGCTCCAGCGACGCGAGCTGATCCGGCAGGGCCTTGAGCATCGGGTCGCGCTCCAGGTAGGCCCTCGTGTATTTCTCGTTCAGCGCCGCCAGCCGGTCTTTGAGCGTCTCGAGTTCCAACACCCGGGCGTTGAACACCGCGCGCTGCTCCTTGGGCATGACCACCTTGCCGGCGCGCAGCGCGGTGTCGATGGCGGCCCTGGCGGCCTCCGCGTCAACCAGGCGCTCACGTGCCTTGTTGAGCGCCGCGTTGAGCCCCTTCAGGCGGGCCGGGGCCCGGTTGTCGGCGTTCTCCAGGCTCACGATGTCGTGCTCGGCACGAAAGGCGTCCAGGTCCGCCTGGCGCTGGCGAATATTGAGCATCAGGGCCGCCTGGCGCTCCTCCAGCTCGGTCATGGTCTGCGCCTTGGCCACTGCGATCTGCTGCTGGCGATGGCTCTCGTAGGCGTGCGCCCAGGTATTGACCGCCAGCTGCAGCAGGCCGGGCTCGGCGCCCTCGGCCCGGAGTTCGACCAGGTTGGTCTGTTCCACCGGCGCGAGTGTCAGCATGCCCCTGAGGCCCTCGCCGGAGAGGTCCTCCACCACCCCCTCGGCGCGCAGATCGGCGGCGACCCGCGCGAGCAGCTGCTCACTCAGCAAGGCGCGGCCCTGGATAGCGACGTGCTCGAGGTCGGCCTCCTCGCTGCGCGCGTCGACGGCCTTCGGCTTGACCGTGAGGACCGTCGCGGAGGCGCGGTACACGGCCGGTCGAGCATAGCTCCACGCGAGCCCAACCGCGGCCAGGACCACGAACACCAGGGCGAACACCACCAGCCGGCGCGGCCCGCCGCCGCGGGGGCGTTCGCGCGCCTCCTGCGAGGAGGTCTGAATAAACTCGATTCTCGGCGCTTGGTCGGTCCGCATCGGGCGGCGCTCCTGGCTCAGGCCGGCGAGAGGTTAGCGTACGCCAATACCAGCCACTTGGCGCCCACGCCTTCGAAGTTGACCTGTACGCGGGCGGCGGCGCCCTGCCCCTCGGCGCTGAGCACGATGCCCGTGCCGAACTTCGGGTGCGCCACCCGCTGGCCGAGATCGAAGCCCAGTTCGGCAAACCCTCCGGCCAGCCCCGCCGCCGCGCGGTAGGGGCGCCACCTGCGGGCGGGCGCGGATCTCCTCGAGTACCTCGCGCGGGATCTCGCGCAGAAAGCGCGACGGCGCGGGGTAGCTCTCCTTGCCGTACAGGCGCCTGCTCTCGGCGTGCGTCAGATAGAGCTGGCGCATGGCGCGGGTCATGCCGACGTAGCACAGCCGCCGCTCCTCCTCCAGCCGCTCCGGGTCCTCCGACGACATGCTGTGCGGAAACAGGCCTTCCTCCAGCCCGGCCAGGAAGACCAGCGGAAACTCCAGTCCCTTGGCCGAGTGCAGGGTCATGAGCTGAACGCAGTCCTCCCACTCGCTGGCCTGCGCCTCGCCCGCCTCGAGCGCGGCATGCGCCAGGAAGGCGTCCAGGTCCGAGACTTCCGCGTCGGCGGACTCGTGCTCGAACTGACGCGCGGCGTTGACCAGTTCCTGCAGGTTCTCGACGCGGTCGCGGCCCCTGCCGTCGCGGCTCTTCTCGAAATGCCCGGGCAGCCCACTGAGCTCGATGACCCGCTCGACCCGACCGTCGAGCTCGGCGTCGGCGGTCTCGTCCGCCATCCGCGCGATCAGGTCGAGGAACTCACGCAAGGCCCTGGCCGCCCGCGCCGGCATAGCGCCGCCGCGCAGCAACTCCTCGCTCGCCTGCCACAGCGAGGTGCCGAAGTCGCGCGCGTGGTCGCGCACGGCATTGAGCGTCTTGGCGCCGATACCGCGGGGCGGCTGGTTCACCGCGCGCTCGAAACTGGGGTCGTCGCCGCGGTTCGACACCAGGCGCAAATAGGCGAGCGCGTCCTTGACCTCGGCCCGCTCGAAGAAGCGCAGCCCGCCGTAGACGCGGTACGGCATGCCCGCTTGGATCAGCGCCTCTTCGAATACCCGCGATTGCGCGGTGGTGCGATACAGGATCGCCGCCTCCGCGCGGCGCGCGCCGCCGGCCACGAAATCCTGCACCCGCCCGACCACGAAGCGGGCCTCGTCGACCTCGTTGAAGGCCGCGTAGACGCGCACCGGCTCGCCGGCGCCGTCGTCGGTCCACAGCTGTTTGCCGAGCCGCGAGGGATTGTGGGCGATCACCGCGTTGGCACCGGCCAGGATGTTGCCGGTCGAGCGGTAGTTCTGTTCCAGGCGCACCAGGCGGGTCGTGGGGTAGTCCTGTTGGAAATCCCGGATGTTCTCCACCCGGGCGCCACGCCAGCCGTAGATCGACTGGTCGTCGTCGCCGACCACGAACAGGTTGTCGCGCGCGCCGGCCAGCAGACGCAGCCAGGCGTATTGGATGGCGTTGGTGTCCTGGAACTCGTCGACCAGGATGTGGGCGAAACGCTGCTGATAACTCGCCAGGAGCTCGGGCCGATCGCGCCACAGTTCGTGGGCGCGCAGCAGCAGCTCGGCGAAGTCGACCGAACCGCCGCGCTGGCGCGCCTCCTCGTAGGCGACATAGATACGGATCATCTGGCGCTGGAAGGGGTCGCCGGCGTCGTCCAGGTGCTGCGGCCGCAGGCCCTCGTCCTTGTGCTGGTTGATGAACCACTGCGCCTGGCGCGGCGGCCATTTGGCCTCGTCGAGGTCGAGTTCGCGCACCACCCGCTTCACCAGACGCTGCTGGTCGTCGCTGTCGAGGATCTGGAAGCCCTGCGGCAGGCCCGCCTCCTGCCAGTGGGCACGCAGCAGGCGGTGGGCCAGGCCGTGGAAAGTGCCGACCCACATGCCGCCGACCGGCTGACCCAGCAGCCCTTCGATGCGCTGTTTCATCTCGCGCGCGGCCTTGTTGGTGAAGGTCACCGCGAGCACCCCCCACGGGGAGACGCCCTCGACCTGGATCAACCAGGCAATGCGGTGCACCAGCACGCGCGTTTTGCCGGAACCGGCGCCGGCCAGCACCAGGGTACTGCCGGGCGGCGCGGTCACCGCCTCGCGCTGGGCCTCGTTCAGGTCGTCGAGCAGATGGGACACGTCCATGGCTGGATTCTACCAGGGCGGTTCGCGCGGCACTCCGGCGCCCAGACCGGGCTACACTTGCCGGAAAGTCGTGCGGTCTGACTGCGGAGGAGATCGGTGCGGAACAGATGGTCAGTGCCCGTCGGGGCGATCGTGTCGGTACTGCTGGCGGGCGCCGCCGGCGGAACGGGGCAGCCGACCGGCTATGAAGCGGAACTGCGCATCCACAACCTGGCGCGCGGCCGCGTGGTGTTTCAGCAGGGCTGCATGACCTGCCACGAAACCGGCCGGCGCGCGGCGCCGGTGTTGGGGTCGCTCGACGCCTGGCTGCCGCGCATCGAACAGCCGCTCGGGACCCTGATCGACCACGCGGTCGCGGGACACGGCAACATGCCGCCCCGGGGCGGACTCGAGCTGTCGGACCAGGACGTCGCGGCGGCCGTCGCCTACGTGGTGCATCGCACCCGCGTGCTGGCCGGGGCCCAGGGCGATCTCGACAGCCTGCCGGCGAGCGCGGCCGGCGAACCGGTCGCGAGCGATCAGGCCATCGTGCACATGTTTCTGATGCTGATCGGCAAGGACCGCTGGCGCTGATGTCCCGTGCCGCGGACCCAGGGTCGCGCCTGGCTCGCGACACGGCCAGGCG
>JARRQB010000345.1:0-2585 GCA_037382265.1 Gammaproteobacteria bacterium
TACGCGCGTTGCCCCCGAACAGGTGGCGCACGAACGCCTCGCGGTCGATGGCGTGCGCGACGGCCGCGCGCACCGCCGCCCGTCCGACCACCGGGTCCTCGAGCTGGAAGCCGATGTAGGCGAAGGTGGTGCCGGGCCTGCGCTCGACCCGCACGCGCGGCAACCCGGCGAGGTAGTCAATCAACTCCGGCGGCAGGTCGTTCTGCAGCAGGTCCACCTCGCCGCGCTGCAGCTTGAGCACGCGCACCGTCGGGTCCGGCACCTGGGTAAAATCGACCAGGAGCCCGTCGCCGACCCGGCGCAGCCGCAGTCGGCCGGCGCCGACGCGATCGACGAACCGAAACGGCCCGCTGCCGAAGGGTGCGCGATTGAAATCGTGGCCGGCGGCGAGCTTGTCGGCCGGCAGCACGCCGAGCGACAGATAGCCCGGGAACAGGACGTCGGGCCGCGTCAACCGGAACTCGAGGGTGTCCGGCCCCAGCACCGCGATGTCCCGGATGTGCGCCAGCGTGCCGCGGTGGGGCGAGGCGGTGGCCGGGTCGAGGATGCTGCGGTAGGTCGCCGCGACGTCCTCGGCGTCGGGCAGCCGCCCGTCGGGAAAGGGCGCGCGATCGGCCCGCAGCGTAAAGCGGTAGCGTTCCGGCGAGAGCCGCGCCCAGTCGGCCAGCGCCGCTACCGGCCGGGCGCTGGCGTCGAAGTCGGTCAGCCCGGCGTAGAGCAGCCGGCAGAGGCGCGACGAGGCGGCATCGGTCGCGTAGCGGGGGTCGAGCGTGTTCGGCAGCGCCGCGAGCGCCATGCGCACGCCCTCGGGTACGGGCTGCGCACAACCGGCCAGCCAGAGGCCGGCGAGCAGGACGAGGGCGCCTCTCACCAGGTCGTGTACGGCCGCTCGCTCAGGCTGCTGTTGTAGTAGCGGGCGTCGGTGGAGACCTCCTCGCCGAGCCAGTCGGGGCGTGCGAACGGCTCGTCGGCGTGCGCCAGCTCGATCTCGGCCACGATCAGGCCCGCATTCTCGCCGTGAAACTCGTCGATCTCCCACAGGTGGCCGCCACGCCGCACCAGGTGGCGGGTCTTGTCGATCAGCGGCCGCAGGGCCACCGACTCGAGCATCTGCTCGGCATCGGCGACCGGAATCGGGTACTCGTATTCCTGGCGGTGGATGCCGTCGCGGGTACTCTTGACGTTGAGTTCGGCCGCATCGCCGTGCAGACGCACGCGCACCGCGGCGTTGGCGCCGCGCGACAGGTAGCCTTGGGTGATGCGCTCGCTGGCACTCACCTCCTCGCGCCAGCCCTGGTGGGCGAGCAGAAACTTTCGCTCGATCTCGCTGGCCATGGTCAACTCCTCTCGAACAGGGCGATCGACTCGACGTGCGAGGTGTGCGGGAACATGTCCATCACGCCGGCCCCCGCCAGCGTGAAACCGTGCCGCTGCACCAGCTCGGCCGCGTCGCGCGCCAGCGTGCCGGGGTAACAGGAGACGTAAACGATGCGCCGGGCGGCGGACTCGCCCAGCGGTTCGAGCACGTCGAAGGCCCCGCTGCGCGGCGGGTCCAGCAGCACCTTGTCGTAGGACTCGCGCAGCCAGGCCTCGGCCTCGAGCGGTTCGTACAGATTGGTGGTGAAAAAGCGCACGTTCGCCACGCCGTTGCGCGCGGCGTTGTCCCGCGCCCGCTGCACCAGCGCGGCGTCGCCTTCCACCCCCACCACCGTGCCGGCGCGCCGTGCCAGCGGCAGGGTGAAGTTGCCGATACCGCAGAACAGGTCGAGCACGCGGTCGCCGGGCTCGGGCGCCAGCAGTTCGACGGCCCGGCCGACCATCTGCCGGTTGATGTCGACGTTCACCTGGGTGAAGTCGGTCGGCAGGAACCGCAGTTCCAGCTCGAACGCCGGCAGCCGGTAGCGCAGATCCACTTCGCCCGCCAGGGTGGTCACGGTGTCCGGCCCGCCCGACTGCAGGCACAGTCCGAGCACGTGCTCCGCCGCAAACGCGCGCAGGCGCTGCTGGTCGGCGGCGTTCGGTGCGGTCAGCACGCGGAAGACCAGTACCAGGCGCTCGTCGTCCATGGCGACCTCGATCTGCGGCACCTGGCGCGCGATCGACAGCCCCTCGACCAGGTCCGCGAGCTCGGGCAGCAGCCGGCCGACCCGCGGGTGCAGCACGTGGCATTCCCCGAGATCCGCCACGAAGCTCGAAGCGCGCTCGCGAAAGCCCACCAACACCTTGCCCTTCTTCGCCACGTACTTGACGCCGAGGCGGGCCTTGCGGCGATAACCCCACGGCGCGGCGTTGCGCAGCGGCGCGTAGACCTCGCGCGGTCGCAGCTGGCCGATGTGCGCGAGGGCATCGAGCAGGGCCTGCTGTTTGGCCGCGATCTGGGCACCCGGTTCGAGGTGCTGCAGGCTGCAGCCGCCGCAAACGCCGTAGTGGGCGCAGCGCGGTGCGCAGCGTTCGGCGCTGGCGCGCAGCACGTCGATGGCCTGACCTTCGTCGTGTTGACGCCGCCGTCCCGTGTAGCGGAACACCACCCGTTCGCCCGGCAGGGCACCGTGGATGAAGACCACCTTGCCGCCGACGTGCGCCAC
>JARRQB010000346.1:0-2576 GCA_037382265.1 Gammaproteobacteria bacterium
CCACCGTCGACCGCGCCGGCGTGGTGCGGCGGCGCCCGCCGGCGGATTTCGCCGTCGGCTACCGCAGCGTGCGGGGACCGGCCGGCGAGTGGTTCCTGGCGGCGGAGTTCCGCTGTACCCCGGCCGCCGCGGCCGCCGAGCAGCAGCGCATCCGCGACCTGCTGGCGAAACGCGCCGACAGCCAGCCGACCGGCCTGCCGAGCGGCGGCTCGACCTTCCGCAACCCGCCGGGCGACTACGCCGCCCGGCTGATCGAGGCCGCCGGGCTCAAGGGCTACCGCATCGGCGGTGCCGAGGTGTCGCCCAAGCACGCCAATTTCGTGATCAACGCCGCGGCGGCGACCGCCGCCGACATCGAGGCGTTGATCGAGCACATGCAGGCCACGGTGGCGGAGCGCTTCGGCGTGCGCCTGGTGTGCGAGGTCAGGATCGTCGGGGAGGCCGCATGACGCTGAACGCCGCAGACTTCGGTAGGGTGGCCGTGCTGATGGGCGGCTGGGCCGCCGAGCGCGAGATCTCGCTGATCTCCGGTCGGGCGGTGCTCGAGGGCCTGCAGCGCCGCGGCGTCGACGCCCATGGCATCGACGTGCACCCCGACGTGCTCGCGGTGCTGGCCGACGGGCGCTTCGACCGCGCCTTCGTCGTGCTGCACGGGCGCGGCGGCGAGGACGGCGTGATCCAGGGCGCGCTGGAGATCCTCGGCATCCCCTACACCGGCAGCGGCGTGATGGGTTCGGCCATCGGCATGGACAAATACCGCAGCAAGCTGGTGTGGCAGGGCGCCGGGCTGCCCACGCCGGGCTTCGCCCTGATCGAGGACGAGGCCGACCTGGCCGCGGCCGCCGAACTCGGCTTCCCGCTCATGGTCAAGCCGGTGCGCGAGGGGTCGAGCATCGGCATGAGCCGCGCCGACGACCCCGCGGCGCTGCGTGCGGCCTGGCAAACCGCGTTCGCCTACGACGGCCAGGTGCTGGTCGAGCGCTGGATCACCGGCGCGGAGTACACCGCCGGCATCCTCGGCGAGGTGGCCCTGCCGCTGATCAAGCTCGAGACGCCGCACGCCTTCTACGACTTCAACGCCAAGTACGAGGCGGACGACACCCGCTACCTGATCCCCAGCGGCCTGGACGCCGCGCGCGAGGGCGAACTGCAGGCCCTGGCGCTGCGGGCCTTCCGCGCCGTCGGCGCGGCGGGCGGGGGGCGGGTCGACCTGCTGACCGACGCCGAGGGCCGGGCCTGGCTGATCGAGGTGAATACGGTGCCCGGCATGACCGGCCACAGCCTGGTGCCGATGGCGGCCAAGGCGGTGGGCATCGACTTCGACGAACTGGTCTGGCGCATCCTGGCGCAGACGGTGGGGCAGGACTGATGGCGGGCAAG
Organism: Gammaproteobacteria bacterium; assembly: GCA_037382265.1. Lineage (GTDB taxonomy): Bacteria > Pseudomonadota > Gammaproteobacteria > Chromatiales > Chromatiaceae > JARRQB01. Next base: position 1,381 of record JARRQB010000346.1, read on the forward strand.
CGCAACCCCACTGCCAGGCCCGAGGGCGCGCTGCGGCGCTGGCTGCGGCCGCTGCGCCGCTGGCTCGCCCTGGTCGGCGGCGTGCTGGTGGTCGGCACGACCTCGGCGATGGCGGTGGACTATGTGCGCGACCCGCGCCACCTGCCGCTCGAGATCGTCCGGGTGACCGGCGAGCTGCGCCACCTCGACAAGGCGCGCATCGAGTCGGCCGTGGCCGAAGCCATCGACGGCAACTTCTTCACCGTGGACATGGTCCGCATCCGCGATCAGGTGCGGGGGCTGCCCTGGGTCGACCGGGTGAGCGTGCGCCGGCAGTGGCCGCGCACCCTGGTGATGGAGGTGACCGAACAGGTGCCGTTCGCGCGCTGGGGCGAGGGCGCCCTGGTGAACGCCCGCGGCGAGGTGTTCGCGCCCGAGCGCGCCGGCGCGGCCGACGGCCTGGTACGGCTGTTCGGTCCCGCGGGCAGCGTCCAGCGGGTGGTGGGGTTCTACCGCGAGGCGGCCGCCCAGCTCGCCGCCGCGGGGCTCGCGGTACGCACCCTGGGGCTCGACGAGCGCCGCGAGTGGCGCGTCGAGCTCGACGGCGGCCCGGTGCTGCTGATCGGGCCGGACGGCGAGCGGGCGCGGCTTGCGCGCTTCCTGCACACCTACCCGCTGCTGGTCGAGGACCCGGCGCGGCGACCGGTGCGCATCGACCTGCGCTACCCGCAGGGGTTTGCGGTGACCTGGGTCGACGCCGACCCGGCGGCAAGCGGAAAGGGGGGAGCCTGAGTGTTGCCGGTAGGGATCGAGCAGCCAGTCGACTCGCCCGCCGCAGCTCCCGGCGTCGACGGCGCGGAGCCGAGGGGCCTTACACGGCTGGGCCGCGGTTTGACGACAAAAAATTCGGCGCATGTGGCGCCTGGGCGATGCGCCGTTGGCGCTCGCCGTTGGCGGTTCGATTAAGGGGATTTGAGCATGGTCCGCAAGGGCGAAAAGCACATCATCGTCGGGCTCGACATCGGCACCTCGAAGGTCGTGGCCATCGTCGGTGAGGTCAGGGCCGACGAGGAGATCGAGATCATCGGCATCGGCTCGCACCCCTCGCGCGGCCTGAAGAAGGGCGTGGTGGTCAACATCGAGTCCACCGTCCAGTCGATCCAGCGCGCGGTCGAGGAGGCCGAGCTGATGGCGGGGGTGGAGATCGAGGCGGTGTA
>JARRQB010000347.1:0-2575 GCA_037382265.1 Gammaproteobacteria bacterium
CTGGTGTTTATCATCCGGACCTGGGGCGGCTACCCGGACGCGGTGGCCTTCGCGGTGCTGCTGATGAACATGGCCGCCCCGACGATCGACTACTACACCCGACCGCGCGTGTTCGGGGAGCGCAAGCAGACCAATGAGACACCTTAACTCGTCGATATTCATCGCCGCGGGCCTGCTCACCGGCTTCGGCATCGCCGGCGCCGGACTGGTGGCCGTGACCCAACAGGGCACCGCCGAACGTATCGCCCAGAACGAGCGCGAGGCGCTGTTGGCGAACATCGCCAAGATCCTGCCGGCCGACGTCGCCAACAACGACCTGCTCGCGGACACCGTGACGGTGTCCGCGCCGCAGCAGCTCGGCGCGCGCCAGACCACCGTCTACCGCGGACGGCGCGACGGCGAGCCCTCGGCAGCGGTGTTCAGCGCGGTCGAGGCCGGCGGCTACGCCGGGCCGATTCGGCTGATCGTCGGCGTGCGGGCCGACGGCACCCTGGGCGGGGTGCGCGTGCTCTCGCACCGCGAGACGCCGGGCCTCGGCGACCGCATCGAGGAATCGCGCTCCGACTGGGTGGCGGGCTTCGACGGCAAGTCGCTGACCAACCCGCCGGCGGAGGATTGGAAGGTCAAACGCGACGGCGGCGAGTTCGACCAGTTCACCGGCGCGACGGTGACGCCGCGCGCCGTGGTCAAGGCGGTCAAGCAGACCCTCGAGTACGCGCGCGAACACTGGGGCGAACTGTTCGCCGCCAATGGCGACACGGCGCAGACCGGGTGATGGCGGACGGCTACCGCAAGATTTGGCTGGACGGGCTGTGGCGCAACAACCAGGCGCTGGTGGCACTGCTCGGCCTGTGCCCGCTGCTGGCGGTCTCGAACACGGCGGTCAACGGGCTGGGGCTCGGCCTGGCAACCACCCTGGTGCTGTTCCTGTCCAACAGCACGGTGTCGATGATCCGCCACTTGGTGAAGCCCGAGATCCGGGTGCCGGTGTTCGTGCTGGTGATCGCCTCCTTCGTCACCGCGGTGGAGCTGGCGATGAACGCCTGGTTCCACGAGCTGTACAAGATCCTCGGCATCTTCATCCCGCTGATCGTCACCAACTGCTCCATCCTCGGCCGCGCCGAGGCCTACGCCTCGCGCAACACCCTGCCGCGTGCCATGGTAGACGGCCTGGCGATCGGGCTCGGCTTCACCGGCGCCCTGGTGGTGCTGGGCTCGACCCGCGAGCTGATCGGGCAAGGCACCCTGTTCGACGGCGCCCACCTGATGTTCGGCGAGGCCGCCCGCGGCCTGTCGCTGAGCCTCGGCGACGCCTGGCCCGGCATCCTGCTCGCCATCCTGCCGCCCGGCGCCTTCATCGGCCTGGGCTTCCTGATCGCCGCCAAGAACGTGATCGACAAGCGCCTGTCGGCGCCACGGGCGGTCGCGCCGGTCGAAGCGGAGACGGGGACCCAACCCGCCCGGTGAACCGCGCCAAACGTCAACGGATCTTCGAGCGGCTGCGCGCCGCCAACCCCCACCCGACCACCGAACTGAACTACCGCAGCCCGTTCGAACTGCTGGTGGCGGTGATCCTCTCGGCGCAGGCGACCGACAAGGGCGTCAACAAGGCAACGGCCGGGCTGTTCGCCGTCGCCGACCACCCGCAGGCCATACTCGATCTGGGGGAGGCCGGCCTGAAGGCACACATCAGAACCATCGGCCTGTTCAACAGCAAGGCCAGGAACCTCATGGCGACCTGCCGCACCCTGGTGGACCGTCACGGCGGCGAAGTGCCGCGCCGGCGCGAGGAACTCGAGGCCCTGCCCGGCGTCGGTCGCAAGACCGCCAACGTGGTGCTCAACACCGCCTTCGGCCAACCGACCGTGGCCGTCGACACGCACATCTTCCGCGTTGCCAACCGCACCGGCATCGCCAGGGGCAAGACCCCGCTCGAGGTCGAACGGGGCCTGATGCGGCTGGTGCCGCACGAGTTCCTGCACGACGCGCACCACTGGCTGATCCTGCACGGCCGCTACGTGTGCGTCGCGCGGCGGCCGCGCTGCGGCGCCTGCCTCATCGAGGATCTGTGCGAATACCCGCACAAGACCGGGGATTGAGCGCCGACCTGCTTGCATCCGGCGAGACCCGGCCCCACAGTACGACGCCGGATCCGGCTAGCAGGTCACCGCCCATGTTCGGACAAGACCGAACCCGCCTCCGTCACTTCTATCTCGCGTGCTGGTCCAAGCGGCAGAGCGGCGCCGCGCTCGAACCCATCGAACGCATCGTTGTCGACGTCGTCGAGCGCCACCCCGAATACCAGCGCTATTTGCGCCCGGAGGCACTGGATCGGGACTGGACACCGGAACACGGCGAGACCAACCCCTTTCTGCACATGGGCATGCACGTCGCACTCGCCGAACAGCTCCAGGCCGACAACCCGCCGGGCCTGCGGAGCCGCTACCAGGCCATCAGCCGCAAACACGGCAGGGATAACCACGCCGCCGAGCACGCCATGATGGAGTGCCTGGGGCTGGTGCTCTGGGAGGCACAACGCCAGGGGCGCCTGCCGGACCAACAGGCCTTGCTCGAC
>JARRQB010000348.1:0-1660 GCA_037382265.1 Gammaproteobacteria bacterium
GCTTATCGAGCAGTTCATGGCCGAACTGGACGTGGACGAGGAGGTCGCCGCGATTCTGGTGCAGGAGGGCTTCGCGAGCATCGACGAGATCGCCTACGTGCCGCTGCCAGAGATGCTTACCATCGAGGAGTTCGACGAGGAGATCGTCACCGAATTGCGCGAGCGCGCCAAGGACGCCCTGTTGACCCGCGCGATAGCGAAGGAAGAGAGCTTTCCAGACGCCGAGCCGGCGGACGATCTGCTCGCGCTGGAAGGGATGGACGCAGACCTCGCGAAGATCCTGGCCGCGCGCGGCGTGGTCACCATGGAAGACCTGGCCGAGCAGTCGGTCGACGACCTGGTGGACATCGAGGGGCTGGACGAAGAAAAGGCCGGTCGGTTGATCATGACCGCCCGCGCACCCTGGTTCGAAGAAGCGGCCCAGGGACAGGCAGAGTAAGAGAGAGATTCGCATGAGTGAAGTGACGGTTAGCCAGCTGGCTTCGGACGTCGGGATTCCGATCGACCGGCTGCTCAAACAGCTGGTGGACGCCGGTATCGACAAGGCCACTGCGGACGACGTGATCTCCGAGCAGGAAAAAGTCGACCTGTTGAACCACTTGCGCAAGTCGCACGGCAAGAAAGAGGCGGGAGAGGCGGCAGAGCCGCGCAAGATCACGCTCAAACGCAAGACGACCACGGAGCTGCGACAGCCGGCAACCACGGCGCCGCGCGCGGGTGCGCGCGGGCGCGTTAGCACGCCGGGCAAGACCGTCAGCGTCGAGGTTCGCAAGAAGCGCACCTACGTCAAGCGGGATGCGGCGGCCAACCAGGATCAGCTGGCGGAAGAGGCGGAAGCCGCGCGCCGCGCGCTGGCCGAGCAGGATGCCAAGCGCAAGCAGGTCGAGGCCGAGGACGAGGCGCGCCGCGCTGCCGAGGAGCAGCGTCGCCGCCAGCTCGAGGAGGACCGGGAGCGCGCCGAGGAGGCCAAGCGCAAGGCCGAGGAAGACGAGCGCCGCCGCCAGGCCGAGGAAGTCGAGCGCCTGCGCGTGGAGCAGGAACGTGCCCGCCAGGAGGCGGAGCAGCGCGCCGCGCAGGAAAAGGCGGGCGGCAAGAAGGCCAAGAAGGGGCGCCGCACCGGCGGGGCCGAAGAGGCGGAAGAGCGCCGCGGGCGCCGCGAACTGCACGTCGCCGAAGGCAAGCGCGGCAAGCGCAAGGCCGGCAAGCGGGTGGTGCGCCGCGAACCCGCGGGCGACCAGCAGCACGGCTTCCAGATGCCCGAGGGTCCGGTCAGCAAGGAGGTCCCGATCCCCGATACCATCTCGGTCGGCGATCTCGCCCAGCGCATGTCGGTCAAGGCGGCCGAGGTGATCAAGACGCTCATGAAGATGGGCATGATGGTCACCATCAACCAGGTGCTTGATCAGGACACCGCGATGCTGGCCGTCGAGGAGATGGGCCACAAGGCAGTGGTGCAGCGCGAGGAGGACGTCGAAGAAGAACTGCTCGCCCAGGTCGCCGAGTTGGAAGAACAGGGCGAGGCCGCGCCGCGCGCGCCCGTGGTTACCATCATGGGACACGTCGATCACGGCAAGACCTCGCTGCTCGACCACATCCGCTCCACCCGGGTGGCAGCGGGCGAGGCCGGCGGCATCACCCAGCACATCGGCGCCTACCACGT
>JARRQB010000348.1:1712-6581 GCA_037382265.1 Gammaproteobacteria bacterium
GGTGGCGGTCAACAAGATCGACAAGCCAGACGCCAACCCCGACCGGGTCATGCAGGAGCTGGTGGCCGAAGAGGTCGTGCCCGAGGACTGGGGTGGCGACACGCAGTTCATCAAGGTCTCGGCTAAGACCGGCGATGGCATCGAGCAGCTGCTCGAGGGTTTGCTGTTGCAGGCGGAACTGCTGGAACTCAAGGCCGTCACGGACGGCCTGGGCAAGGGGACCATCGTGGAGTCGAGCCTGGACAAGGGCCGCGGACCGGTGGCCACGGTCCTCGTGCAGTCGGGCACCCTGCGGCGTGGCGACCCGGTGGTCGCGGGCAGCGAATTCGGCCGCGTGCGGGCGATGTTCGACGAGACCGGCAAATCGGTCAAAGAGGCGGGCCCGTCCATTCCGGTGCAGGTGTTGGGTCTTTCCGGAACCCCGAACGCCGGCGACGACCTGATCGCGCTGCCCGACGAGAAGCGGGCGCGCGAAGTGGCCGAGCTGCGCCGCGAGCGCCACCGCGACACCCGCCTGGCAGAGCAGAAGGCAGCCAAGCTCGACCAGTTGTTCTCGCAGATGGCCGAGGGCGAATTGAAAGACGTCAATCTGATCGTCAAGGCCGACGTGCAGGGCTCCGTGGAGGCGCTCAAGGAGTCGCTGCTCAAGATCGAGACCGACGAGATCAAGGTCCGCATCGTCGCCTCGGGCGTTGGCGGTATCACCGAGTCCGACGCCAACCTGGCGCTCACGTCGAATGCCATCATCATCGGGTTCAACGTGCGTGCCGACGCCGGCGCGCGTCGGGTGGTCGAAGAGAAGGGCATCGACCTGCGCTACTACTCGATCATCTACGAGGTGATCGACGACGTTAAGAAGGCGGTCTCGGGCCTGCTTAGCCCGGAGGTGAAGGAAGAGATCATCGGCCTGGCCGAGGTGCGCGATGTGTTCCGCTCGTCGAAGTTCGGTGCGATTGCCGGCTGCATCGTTACGGAGGGGGCGGTCAAGCGCCACAACCCGATCCGCGTGCTGCGCGACAACGTGGTGATCTACGAGGGCGAGCTGGAGTCGCTGCGCCGCCACAAGGACGACGTCAACGAAGTCAAGGCCGGTACCGAGTGCGGCATCGGCGTGCGCAACTACAACGACGTCAAGGTCGGGGACCAGATCGAAGTCTTCGAACGGGTCGAAGTGGCCCGCGAGCTCTGACGCGGCGGGTCGCGACATGCACGACTTCGGACGCGAAGAGCGCGTAGGGGCTGCCATGCGCCGCGAATTGTCGGTGTTGGTCCGCGAGGAGATCAAGGACCCGCGCCTCGGCATGATCACTATCCAGGAAGTTCGTGTCAGCCGCGACCTGTCCCACGCCAAGGTCTACTACACGGTACTCGACGACACGCGCATCAAGCAGACCCAGCAGGTGCTCGACAAGGCGGCGAACTTCCTGCGCCGGCGGTTGGGCGAACACATGGTGCTGCGCAGCGTGCCGCAGTTGCACTTTGTGTACGACAAATCGGTGGTCGAGGGCATGCGGCTGTCGGCGCTGATCGAGGAAGCGGTGACCCGCGATCGCAAGAGCCACGGAGAGGACTGATGGCCAGACGCAGACCGCGTGGCCGGGACGTCACTGGCATCCTGCTGCTCGACAAGCCGGTGGCGATCACCTCGAACGACGCCCTGCAGCGGGTCAAGCGCATCTACCGTGCGGCCAAGGCGGGCCACACCGGCAGCCTCGACCCGCTCGCCGACGGCTTGCTGCCGGTTTGCCTGGGGGCGGCGACCAAGCTGTCGGCCTTTCTGCTGGACGCCGACAAGAAGTACCGCGTGCGGGCCCGACTGGGTGTGACCACGACCACTGCCGATGCCGAGGGTGAGATACTCGAGGAGCGCCCGGCGGACGACGTGACCGAGGCTGCACTGCAAGCCGTGTTGCCGCGCTTCACCGGGAAGATCGAGCAGGTGCCGCCGATGTACTCGGCGCTCAAGCACAAGGGTCAACGCCTCTACAAGCTGGCCCGCGAAGGGGTCGAGGTCGAGCGCGAGCCGCGCGAAGTGCAGATTTACAGCCTGGCGCTCGGCGAGTTCTCGCCCCCGGAGTTCAAACTGGAAGTGCACTGTTCGAAGGGCACCTACGTGCGCACCCTGGTGGAGGACATCGGCAAGGCGCTTGGCTGCGGCGCGCACGTGACGGCGTTGCGCCGCACGGCGGTCGGGCCGTACGGCGAGGACCGGCTGGTGGGCTGGGACGCCATCGAGGCCGCGGCCGAGGAGGGGCTTGACGCCCTGGATGCTCTGCTGCTGCCGCTCGACACGGCGCTCGGCGCCTGGCCGGAGGTGCGCTTGTCGGCGGACACCGCCTACTACCTCAAGCGCGGCCAGCCGGTACTGGTGCCCAAGGCGCCGACTTCCGGCTGGGTGCGCCTGTACGATCAGGGCCAGCGCTTCATCGGCGTTGGCGAGGTCGAGGAAGACGGCCGCATCGCACCGCGGCGATTGATGACCAACAGCTGACAAAAGCCGTTGAATTGGGCGAAAATAGCGGACTGAACCGCACACCCTCTCGAGAGGGCTTTTTTTAATCCGGGAGCGCAGAGCAGAAGCAGCAGATCGTGCAGGCGTACGGGCGCGGTGAGAACGACACGGGGTCGCCGGAGGTTCAGGTGGCCCTGCTGAGCGCGCGCATCGGCGACCTCACCGGCCATTTCCAGGAACACAAGAAAGACCACCACTCGCGCCAGGGGCTGGTCCGCCTGGTCAATCAACGCCGCAAACTCCTCGACTACTTGCGGTCGAAGGACGTCGAGCGGTACCGGGATCTCATCCAGCGTCTCGGCTTGCGCCGCTGATCGCGTCACCAAAGGCTTCGAGGAGTTCGTAGTGACCCACATCCGGAAAGAGTTTCAGTTCGGCGATCACCAGGTCGTCTTGGAAACGGGCGAGATCGCCCGACAGGCCGACGGTGCCGTCATGGTCAACATGGGCGACACCGTGGTGCTTTGCACCGTCGTAGCGAGCAAGTCCGCCGATACCGGCCGCGACTTCTTTCCGCTGACGGTCGATTACCAGGAGAAGACCTACGCCGCCGGCCGTATCCCGGGCGGCTTTTTTCGCCGAGAAGGACGGCCCTCCGAGAAGGAGATCCTCACCTCGCGGCTGATCGACCGCCCGATCCGCCCGCTGTTTCCGAAAGGGTTCACCAACGAAGTCCAGGTCATCGCCACCGTCAAGTCGCTCAACCCCGACGTCGATCCCGAGATCCCATCCATGATCGGCGTGTCAGCGGCCCTGGCGGTTTCCGGTCTGCCCTTCCAGGGCCCGGTCGGCGCCGCCCGCGTCGGCTACAAGGACGGCAGCTACCTGCTCAACCCGCCTTCGTCCGGCCTGAGCGCCAACACCGACCTCGACCTGATCGTCGCCGGTACGGAAAACGCCGTCCTGATGGTTGAGTCCGAGGCGCGCCAACTGCCCGAGGAGGTCATGCTCGGGGCGGTGCTGTTCGGTCACGAACAGATGCAGGACGTCATCCGGGCCATTCGCGAACTGGCGGCCGAGGTGGCCAAGCCGGCTCTGGCGTGGCAGGCGCCGGAGAAGGACACCGCGTTGGCGGAGGCCGTGGCCGAGCGGGCCGAGGCCGGCCTGGGCGAGGCCTACAGGACTGCCGACAAGATGGAGCGCTACGGCAAGATCGACGCGGTCGCCGCCACGGTGGTCGCCGAACTGTGCGGCGACGGCCGCTGGGACGAGATGGCGGTCAAGGGCGCACTGGAGTCGCTCAAGAAGAAGATCGTGCGCGGGCGCATCATCGCCGGCGAACCGCGCATCGACGGCCGCGACGGCAAGACGGTGCGGCCGATCAGTATCCGCACCGGCGTGCTGCCGCGTACCCACGGCTCGGCGCTGTTCACCCGCGGCGAGACCCAGGCTCTGGTGGTCACCACCCTGGGCACCGAGCGCGACTCGCAGATCATCGACGCGCTGGAAGGAGAGCGCCGAGAGTCTTTCATGCTGCACTACAACTTCCCGCCGTTCTGTGTCGGTGAACTCGGGCGCGTCGGCTCGCGGTGCGGGTCGTCTCCGAGATCACGGAGTCCAACGGTTCGTCCTCGATGGCCTCGGTTTGCGGCACCAGCCTGTCGCTGATGGATGCCGGCGTGCCGCTGAAAGCGCCGGTGGCGGGCGTGGCCATGGGTCTGATCAAGGAAGGCGAGCAGTTCGCGGTGCTGACCGACATCATGGGCGACGAGGACCATCTCGGCGACATGGACTTCAAGGTCGCGGGCACCGAGACCGGTGTCAACGCCCTGCAGATGGACATCAAGATCGACGGCATCACGCGCGAGATCATGGAGGTCGCCCTCGGCCAGGCGAAGGACGCCCGGCTGCACATCCTGCGCGAGATGAACAACGCCATCTCCTCGCCGCGCACCGAAATGTCCGAGCATGCGCCGCGCATCATCAGCTTCAAGATCGACCCGGAGAAGATCCGCGACGTCATCGGCAAGGGCGGCGTGACCATCCGCTCCATCACCGAGGAGACGGGTGCGACGATCGACATCTCCGACGACGGCATGGTCAAGATCTTCTCGGTCGACAGGAAGGCGGGCGAGGAGGCCCGCAAGCGGGTCGAGCTGATCACCGCCGACGTCGAGGTGGGCACGGTGTACGAGGGTAAGGTGGCCCGGTTGATGGACTTCGGCGCCTTCGTCACCATCCTGCCCGGCAAGGACGGGCTGGTGCACATCTCGCAGATCTCCGACGAGCGCGTCGAGAAGGTCAGCGACAAGCTGTCCGAGGGCGACATCGTCAAGGTCAAGGTGCTCGAGGTGGACAAGCAGGGCCGCATCCGCCTGAGCATGAAGGCCGTGGCGGCCGAGGAGGCCTGACGGCCG
>JARRQB010000349.1:0-2548 GCA_037382265.1 Gammaproteobacteria bacterium
GGGGCCGTCACCGGTCGAGGCGCAGAAACACGTCGTCGCGGGCTCGCTGCAAGCGACCCCGACCAGTAGCAGACCGGCGCGCCGGGCGGCGAAGCCGGCGTCTGCGCCCGCGCCGAAGTGCTGCTCCTGCAGGCGCAGCGCCGCCAGATCGCAGGCACGCACTCCGATCACCGCGGTGGGCGGGGCATCGACCGGGACCGCGGCGAAGACGAGCCCTTCGTCGTCGCGGCGTGCCGTCCAAAGCGTCTCCTGCGCGGGAAAGACCAGCGGCTTGAGCGCCTGCGGGCCGTTGGACCAGGCAAACCAGCGCTGCGCGGGGCCGGCCTCGAGCCGGTACTGGCCCGGCGCCTGGCGGTCGATCACCCCGCACGGCAGGTGGTCGGGCGTTTGCGCCTCGGCGAACACCACGGCACCGTCGCGCGCGGCCGGCAGCAGGCATCGGTAACCGGCGGCGCGCAGGGCATCGATGAGGTCCTGAAAGCGCGCGCGGCGCAGAAAGCCGGTATCGGGCCCGGCGACCATGGCAAGGCTCCGTGACAACCTACCAACAAGTCTAGCCGGGCCTGACCCGGGCCCCTTGATAGCGGTCAAAGCCCTTCCCGCCCCGCGCCGGGCGCGGCACAATCCGGACATGGCGCAGCAAACCCGCTTCAGCGTCCGCACCTCCGGCCGCGGCACTTACGACGTGACCGGCGAGGTTGCCCGAGCGGTGCGCGCCGCCGGCGTGCAGACCGGGCTGTGCCACGTCTTCGTCCACCACACCAGCGCGTCGGTGATCATCTGCGAGAACGCGGACCCGACGGTGCGCAGCGATCTGGAGCGGTTTCTGGCGCGCGCCGTGCCGGACGGAGATCGGCTGTTCGACCACACCATGGAGGGACCCGACGACATGCCCGCCCATGTGCGGGCGGTCCTGACCGGGATGGCATTGACGCTACCGGTGAGCGGCGGCGCGTGCGCCCTCGGCACCTGGCAGGGCGTCTACCTGTACGAGCACCGCACCGCTCCGCACACCCGGCAGCTGACCGTCACGGTGTGGTGACGAGCCTCAGGGCTGCAAGCTGTTGAAGCCCTCGCTGAAGCCCGCGAACGACAGCGGGATGTTGTAGGCCTTGGCGTCCGGACCGACGAAGGTCATGGTGCCGGATGCGGCGTCGCGCATGGCACGCAGCAGGCCGGCATCGAGCTTGAGCACCGCCCGGCAGCCCTGCTGGGTGCAGATCGACAGCGGCATCTTGTGGGGCTCGCCGTCGCCCACCTTGAACTGCACCCCGGGCGGCAGGGCGATGCCCAGTGGCAGGTTGAACAGCGCGATCGGCAGGTCGCTTTCCTTGGCGTAGCCGATGGCGATGTGCAGCAAGGTCTTGTCCGTGTCCTTGACCTTGATGTGCTGGAAGATGTGGCAGTTTTGCGGCCCGTCCTCCTTGGACTCGCAGACGGTCTTCCAGTCGCCGAACACGGCGCCGTCCTGGGGTGCCGCGAGGGCGAAGGTCGTCCAGGCCGCGGTTAGCAGGGCGATCAGTGACTTTTTCATCATACTCGAGACTCCATGTGAGGGCGGGGCGGGCGGTCACCGGCCGAGTACCAGAACGGCGTCCATTTCGACTACGGCGCCCATGGGCAACGCTGCCACCCCGATAGCCGCACGCGCCGGGTAGGGTTCGGAGAAATAGTCGGCCATCACCTGGTTGACCAGCGGAAAGTGTGACAGATCGGTGAGAAAGACGTTGAGCTTGACCACGTCCGCAAGGCTCGCGCCCGCGGCGCGGGCCACGGCGGCCAGGTTGTCGAACACGCGCCGGACACTGGCCTCGGTGTCGCCGCCTACCAGTTCCATGGTCTCAGGCACCAACGGAATCTGGCCCGAAAGATACACGGTGTCGCCGACTTTGACCGCCTGCGAGTAGGTGCCGATGGCCTGCGGCGCCTGGTCGGTGCGGATGATCTGCTTGGGCATGCGCGAGTCCTGCGTTGGCGTAACGGGGTCGTCAGCTTAGTGGGTTTGCGCCCGGCGTGCGAGCCGCGCCCCGCCCGCGAGCATCAGGCAGGCGATCAACACCACCGCCGCGTTGCCCAGACGCACAAACGGCGTGGCCCCCGCGCGCGGCTGGACCGTGCCAGCGAGCACCGCCTGCTCGAATTGCGGCGCGACCGCGACGAGCTCGCCGCGCGGGCCGATGAGCGCCGAGACCCCGGTGTTGGTGGCCCGCAGCAGAAACCGTTCGGTCTCGGCCGCGCGCATGCGGGCGATCTGCAGGTGCTGATGGGGCGCGAGCGAGTCGCCGAACCAGGCGTCGTTGCTGACGTTGATCAGGAAAGCGGCCTCCGGCAGGGCCTCGACCACCTCCTCGCCAAAGGCGTCCTCGTAGCAGATCGAGGCACCGGCCAGCGCCCCGGCCGTACGCAGCAGCGGACGCTCGGCCGCGCCGGCGGTGAAGTCGGACAGGGGTATGGCGAACAGCTCGACCAGCGGTGCGAGCACGAAGCGCAGCGGCGTGAACTCGCCGAACGGCACGAGATGGCGCTTGTCGTAGCGGTCACGGCCGGA
>JARRQB010000350.1:0-2544 GCA_037382265.1 Gammaproteobacteria bacterium
TGCCAGCGCGGTTCGTGGTCGTCGACGGCGCGGCCGAAGTAGTGCACCTGCAGCGCGGCGACATCGTCTGCTAGCACCGCCTCCTGGCGGGCGTCCGGGTCGTCGGGCACGTCCGCGGCGTAGTCGTTCAGCAGTTGACGCCGCAGTACCAAGGGCCGCCGGCCCGTGGCGGCGTCCGGCTCCACCGCCAGTGCGATGGCGTGCAGGCCGCCGCTGCCGAGGTAGGCTGGCATGTCCGCGACGAATTCGAGGGCATCGGGGCGGCCGATGAAGTGGATGCCGACACCTTCCTCGCGTGCCGTGGGCACCCGGCGGGCGTTGCTGAGCGCGCGGTGCACGAAGGTCCAGCCGATGCGCATGGTGTCGACCTGGTCGATGCGCGCGTTGCTGCTCTCCCAGGCGCGGCTGCCGATGCGCAGCATGCCGTAGACCAGCGTGGCCAGGGCGGCGAACACCAGCAGCGCCACCAGCATTTCGAGCAGAGTGAACCCGCGCGCGCGCACGCCCATCAGCCTTCGGGCTCCGGCGGCGTGGTCGACAGCAGCAGCGTGTCGACCGTGAATTGCCGTGCCGTGTCCGCCTCGTCCCAGAGGATGGACAGCTCGGCGTGCACCAGCTCGATGCCGGTCACCCCGCCGGCCTCGCCCAGCGGGTCCTCGTAGGGTGTGACGACCAGCCGCCAGCGGTAGTGCTCGTCGAACGCGCCCTCGTCCTCGCCCGGCAGCAGGCCTGGATAGGCCTCGAGCTCGGCCAGGCGCGAGCGGGCCAACAGGGCGGCGCGGCTGTACTCCGCGGAGTATGCGACATTGCGCATGCCGCCCTGAAAGAGCTGCAGCAGGCTGCCGCCGACGACCGCCAGGACGATGAAGGCGACCAGGATTTCGAGCAGTGTGAAGCCGCCCTGCCGCCGGCAGCCGCCCCGGTTCAAGAGGCCGGCTCCCGCACCCGGATGCGCCCGGTGAGCCACTCGACGTCCACCCGTGTGGTCAGGCCCTCGAGGTTCAGGGTGAGGCTGCCCCCGGTCGAACTGCCGTCGGGGTAGAAGCGAATGCCGCCGCGGCGCTCGTCGAGCATTTCGCGGCGGGCGGTCAGCAGCTCCAGTTCCAGCTCGCGATCGAGCTGGCGGGTCTTTTTTTCGCCCTCGAGCCAGAGCGTGCGGCTGTCGAGATCGACCTGCAGGGCGGTGGGGCGCTGGCGGCGCATCGCCTGCAGGCGCGCCTGGCGCAGGCCGGTGGCGACGGTGTGGGCCGCGGTGCGCAGTTCGACCCCGGCGGGGCGGATCAACGCCGGCGTGGCGACGGCCAGCAGCACCGCGACCAGCGCCAGCGCGATGAGCGTTTCGAGCAGCGTGAACCCGGTCGACTCAGCTACCCGCGGCATGGCTGCGCGCTAGTCCCAGTTGCCGATGTCCGCGTCGTTGCCCTCGCCGTCGGGCTGGCCGTCGGCCCCGAATGAATACAGATCGTAGGGGCCGTGTTCGCCGGGTCGCTGGTACTGGATGTCGTTGTGCCACGGGTCCTGGAGCAGGCGCTTCTTGCGCACGTAGGGTCCCTTCCAGCGCGGGTTGTCGGCGGGCTGCTCGAGCAAGTCCTCCATCCGCTCCGGGTACTTGCCGGTCTCCAGCCGGTACAGGTCCACGGCTGCGGTCAGTTGTTCGATCTGCACCTTGGTGGCGTTGACGTTGGCGTCGTCGGCCTTGCCCAGCAGGTTCGGCGCGACGATGGCGGCGATCACCGCCAGGATGCCGATCACCACCAGCAGTTCGATAAGCGAAAAACCGCGCCCTACGCGGGCGGGCTGCGGTCGATAGCGCATGACAGGACTCCGGTTGATTGAGCCGACCAGTCTAGAAGGCCAGGTCGTTGGTCTCTATGACAGCCAGCACGACGGATAGGATGATAACGGTAATAAGCCCGGCGATCATGAGGATGATCACCGGCTCGGCCAGGGTCAGCAGGCGCTGGAGGTCGCGGCGCACCTCGCGTTCGTAGATGTCGGCGAGTTCGCCGAGCATCTGTTCCAGCCGGCCGGTCTCCTCCCCGACCTTGAGCAGCTGGGTGGTCAGCGGCGGGAACACCGCCGCGGCAGCCAGTGGCCGCGCCAGCCCCTCGCCCTGGCGGACGCGCAGGGCGACCTGCGCCAGGCTGCGGGCGATCACCCGGTTGCCGACGATCTCCTTGGCGATGTCGATCGCCGTCAGCAGGCTGACGCCGTTGCCGAGCAGGGTACCCAGGGTGCGGGTGAAGCGGCCGGCCTCGATCTTGGTGACCAGCGCGCCGGCGAGCGGCAGCCGCAGCAGCCGCTGGTCCCAGCGCTCGCGTTCCACCGGGTCGCGCAGCTGCTGCCGGAACCACAGCGCGGCGGCCAAGCCCGCCAGCCCGATGGCCCACCACCAGCGCTCGACGAAGCTGCCCGTGGCCACGACCAGCTGGGTCAGCAGCGGCAGTTCGCGCCCCGCCTCGGTGAACATTTCGGTGAAGCGGGGCACCACGAACGCCAGCATCACCGCGACGGCGACGATCGCCAGCACGATCAGGATGGCGG
>JARRQB010000351.1:0-2530 GCA_037382265.1 Gammaproteobacteria bacterium
TGTCGGACACTATGTTCGATTCATGAAGCGATCGACCGTGACCGCCGCGCCTTTGTACACCTACCGCTACCCGCACCCCGCCGTGTCGACCGACGTGGTGGTGTTCACGATCGAGGCGCAGACGCTCGAGCTGCTGCTGGTGCGGCGCGCCAACGAACCCTTCCGGGGCATGTGGGCGCTGCCGGGGGGCTTTCTCGACATCGACGAGGACCTCGAGGCCTGCGCGCTGCGGGAACTCGAGGAGGAAACGGGCCTGCGCGGCGTCTACCTGGAACAGCTCTACACCTTCGGCGAGCCGCGCCGCGACCCGCGCGAGCGCGTGATCAGTGTCGCCTACTTCGCCTTGGTGCCGATCGACCGGGTCGACCCGCGCGCGGCAAGCGACGCGGCCGAGGTAGGCTGGTTTCCGTTCAACAAGCTCCCCGAGCTGGCCTTCGATCACGCCGAGATTATCCGACTGGCACACCGCCGCCTGGTCGCCAAACTCGACTACTCGACCATCGCCTTCCAGTTTCTGCCGCCCACCTTCACCCTGAGCGAACTGCAGCGGGTGTACGAAACGCTGCGCAACGCGCCGCTCGACAAGCGTAATTTCCGCAAGCGCGTGCTCGCACTGGGCTGCCTGGCCGAGACCGGGCGCCTGCGCCGCACCGGCAGCCACCGTCCCGCACGCGAGTACCGTCTGGTCGACCCCGAGCAGGTCGCCTTCGTCAAGTGAGCCACGCCATGTCCACCATCGTCGCCGCACCCGAGATCACCCCACCGACGGTCAGGGTTCCGCCGCACCCGGTCCGACCGCCGCTGGACGAGGCCGCCAAGGGCGCGCTGCGCCAGCGCATCAAGGGGCTGCTCGAGGCGCAGAACGCGGTGCTCGTCGCCCACTACTACGTCGACGGCGACCTGCAGGCCCTGGCGGAGGAGACGGGCGGCTGCGTGGCCGACTCGCTCGAGATGGCCCGCTACGGCACCACCAGCAAGGCCGAGACCCTGGTGGTGTGCGGCGTGCGCTTCATGGGCGAGACCGCCAAGATCCTCAACCCGGAAAAGCGCGTGCTGATGCCCGACCTCGGCGCCACCTGCTCGCTCGACGAGGGCTGCCCGGCGGACCAGTTCGCCGCCTTCTGCGACGCCCACCCCGAGCACACGGTGGTGGTCTACGCCAACACCTCGGCGGCGGTGAAGGCGCGCGCCGACTGGGTGGTCACCTCCAGCATCGCACTGCCGATCGTTCGGCACCTGCACGCGCGCGGCGAGAAGATCCTCTGGGCGCCGGACAAGCACCTCGGCCACTACGTGGAGCGCATGACCGGGGCCGAGATGCTGCTGTGGCCGGGCGCCTGTGTGGTGCACGAGGAATTCAAGTCGTTCGCGCTACAGCGGCTGCGCCTGCTGCACCCCGAAGCCGCCGTGCTGGTACACCCGGAATCGCCCGACGAGGTGGTCGATCAGGCCGACGTGGTGGGCTCGACCACGGCCCTCATCAAGGCCGTGCGCGACCTACCCAACCGCTCATTCATCGTCGCCACCGACGACGGCATCTTCTGGAAGATGCACCAGGTGGCTCCCGACAAGAAGCTCATCGCGGCGCCGACCGCCGGCGAGGGCGCGACCTGCGAGTCCTGCGCGCACTGCCCGTGGATGGCGATGAACTCGCTCGAGAACCTCGCCGAGGTGCTCGAGCACGGCCGAAACGAGATTCACGTCGAGGAGGCGACGAGGGTCGAAGCCGTGCGCTCCATCCAGCGCATGCTCGACTTCGCCGCCGAACACGGCATCGGCGGACGCCTGCCGGCGAAGGACGGGGCCTAGCGTTCGCGGCGCGGCCGCGACGGGCCTGTCGCCGCCAGCACCTGCGCCAGGCCGGTTTCGATCCGCGCCAGGCGCTCGTCCATGTCCCGCGTTCGTTGCTCGATACGCTGCACGTCGCCCGAGTCGCCCTCTCCCTCGGCGCGGGCGAGGCTCTCGTGCTCCTGCTGCAGGGTCTCGATGACGATGCCGATCATCATGTTGAGGAACACGAAGGCGACCAGGAAGATGAAGCTGATGTAGAAGGCCCAGCTCAGCGGATAGACCACCATGGTCTCGTACATGACGTCGGTCCAGTCCTCGAAGGTCGCCACGCGGAACAGAGTCAGCATGGCGATAGCGATGTTCCCCCACAGTTCGGCGTTGATCGCGCCGAAGAAGATGCTGCCGATGGCCGCATAGATGTAGAAGATGATGAACATCAGCAGCGACACGTAGCCCATGCGCGGGATGGCCCGCAGCAGGGCGTTGAGCAGGACCCGCAGCTCCGGGATGACCGACACCAGGCGGAGCACGCGAAAGATCCGCAGCAGCCGGCCCAGCAGCGCCATCTCGCTCTCGTCGACCGGCACCAGGCTGGCGACCACGATCACGAAATCGAACAGGTTCCAGCCCCGGCGAAAGAAGTCCCGCAGCCGCGGCTCGGCCGCCATACGAATCAGGATCTCCGCGAGGAAGAACAAGGTGATGGCGTAGTCGAGGATCTGCAGCACGGCGGCCGCTG
>JARRQB010000352.1:0-2528 GCA_037382265.1 Gammaproteobacteria bacterium
ATCACTCGTCCCGCTTGGGGCTGCTTGGGTGGTCGGGCGCCCGCTTGTCGTGCTCGCGTTTGGACCGGTCGAGCGCTCGCAGCTGCGAGCAGCCGAACCAGAACAGCAGGCCAAATACCAGCAGCAGTTCCGCCAGCGCGAGCATCCCGCCGCTCACCGAGGACCCTCGAGTCGTCGCCCGAGACGTCGCATCGGCCTAGACGGCTCGCTCGTCGGCGCTGACCACCGGCAGCGCCCGACCGCCCCCGCGCCGCTCGAGGTCCTGAAACAAGTCGATCACCCACACCAGCTTGCGCTCGGCTTCGGCGAGCCGCGCCAGCACGCCGCGGCGCGCGGCAGCCGGCGCGGGTTCGGCCGCTACCGCAGCGACCAGAAAACCGTTCTGCTCGAGTACCTCGGCGCCGAGCGCGCCTGCGGACAGGACCCAGCTCCGCGGCAGGCGCGCGAGCAGACCGAGCTTGCGCGCCGCCGCAACCACCGCACGCCCGCTGACCGGGTCGAAGCCGCGGCGGCCCACCTCGCGGCCGATCTCGTCGTAAAGCAACCGGGCGGCGTAGATGCCGGGACGGCAGCGCCAGGGCAAGCGGGCGATGCCGCTGTCCGCGCGGCGGTAGAGCCCGTCGGCGACGGCGAGCAGGCGGCGAACCACCCCCGCGAGCGCCGAACTCGGTACCGGGTTTGCGAGGAAGGCGTCGGGATCGATGCCGGCGTCGCGCAGCCAGTCCAACGGCAGGTAGATGCGGCCGGCAGCCGCGTCCTCGCCGACGTCGCGCACGATGTTGGTCAACTGCATGGCAACACCCAGGTCGCTCGCCCGTGCCAACATCCGCGGCTCGCGGACGCCCATCAGCACCGCCATCATGGCACCCACGACCCCCGCCACGCGGGCCGAGTAAGCCAGCACCCCGTCGAGGTCCGGGTAGCGGCGGCCCTCGGCATCCCAGGAGAAGCCCTCGAGCAGCGCCTCGGGCAGGGCCCGTGGGAGCCCGCACCGCCGTACCACCACGGCCAGTGCCCGGTCGGCTGGGTAGGCCATGGGCCGACCGTCGTAGATGGCCGCGAGCCGTTCGCGCAGCCGCGCAAGCGCCGCGGCGGAATCGGCTTCGCGGTCGATGGCGTCGTCCGCGAGGCGGCAGAAGGCGTAAAGGGCGGACGCCGAGTTGCGGAAGGCAGGCGGCAGCAGGAACGAGGCCGCGTGGAACGACTTCGACCCGCCCTTCAGCGAGGCGCGACAGGTTGCGAGGTCTTGGGCCAGGTCGACGTCTTCTTCAATGCAAGGTCTTGGCATCGGGCACCACCGAATCCAACACACGGGCGGACGACAATACCCCCGGGATTCCTGCCCCCGGGTGGGTGCCCGCTCCGACGAAGTACAGTCGGTCTACGTCTTCGCTGCGGTTGTGCGGACGGAACCAGGCGCTCTGGCGCAACAACGGCTCGAAACTGAAGCCCGCACCCCGAAAGGATAATAGACGTCGTTCGAAATCCACGGGCGTCGTGACCAGTGAGCTGGCGACCTGATCGGCCAGGCCGGGCAGCAGCGTTTCGGCCAGTCTCCGCTCGATGGCGCGTCGGTAGGGCTCGGCCTGGCTGGCCCAGTCGACGTCGCCTCCCAGGTGAGGCACGGGCGAAAGCACGTAGAAGCTGTCACAGCCGGGCGGCGCCTGCGACGGGTCGGTTGCGGTCGGGCGGTGCAGGTAGAGGCTGAAATCCGGTGCCAAGCGCCCGCGATCGAAGATGTCGCGCAGCAAACCCTTATAGCGCGGACCCATCAGGATGGTGTGGTGGGCGACGTCGTCGTAGCGCCGGCGGGTGCCGAAATACCAGATGAACAAGCCGTTGGAATAACGCGCTCGCTCAATGCGGTGGTCGTTCCAGCGCCGGCGCACGGCGGCCGGCAGCAGGTGGCGGTAGGTCCAGGCGGCGTCGGCATTGGAGACCACCACGTCGGCCTTGACCACTTCGCCGGAACTGAGCCTCACGCCGCTAGCCCGGCCGTGCTCGACCAGGATCTCGTCGACCTCGGCGTTGCAGACGAGCTCGCTGCCCTGCCCCTCGATCAGGCTTACCAAGCCCTCGACGATGCGGCCAGTGCCGCCGATCGCCGAGTGTACGCCCCAGTGCCGCTCGAGGAAGGAAATCAACGAATAGATCGACGTCACGGCAAAGGGGTTGCCCCCGATCAACAGCGGGTGAAAGCTCAGAACCACGCGCACGCGGGGATCCTTGACGAACTTCGAGACCATGCCGTAGACCGTCCGGTAGCTGCGCAACCTGACCATGTCGGGGACGATGCGCAGCATGTCGGACAGGGAGTCGAAGGGGACGTGGCCGAGCTGCTCGAATCCGACCCGGAAAATGTCCTCGCTGGTCGCCATGTAGCGGTCGTAACCGGCGACGTCGGCGGGCGAGTAGCGGGCGATCTCGCGCCGGGTCAGGACCGGGTCGCCGCTGTAGTCGAAGGTCTCGCCGTCGTCGAAACGGATGCGGTAGAACGGCGACATCAGCCGCAGGTCAACGTCGTCGGC